>NZ_DVEA01000337.1:0-5999 GCF_015295965.1 Thermoleptolyngbya sp. M55_K2018_002 | reverse complement strand
GGGGCGATCGCTACGACGCGATAAACTCGTTCCACTTTTGCACCAGGTACACGTTCTCCTTCATCGTGGAGTTCCAGCAAACGATGTTGCCGAAGCGATCCTTGAAGGAGCCGCCATCCCGCACTGCGCCCTTCTTCTCTAGCGTCTTGCCGAAGGGGTCTACCATGTCTTCGGCGGCGGGCTTGCCTTCATACCAGAAGTCCCACTCTGCCTGAGACATGTACTTCTTGGCGTTTTCTGGTGCAGCGCTGTAGTAGCCCTGGCGACCCAGGAAGGAACCGACCCAGCCCTCCAGCATCCAGTTGATGTATTCGTAGGCTGCGTCAAGTTGAATGCCCGACAGATTCTTGGACAGGCCGATGCCGCCGCCCCAGCCGCGATAGCCCTCCTTCAGCGGCGCATAGATACACTGCGTTCCCTTGGCCTTCACCGCCGTCACCGCAGGCGACCACATAGATTGCAGCACCACCTCGCCCGCATTCATCAGGTTCACCGATTCATCAAAGGTCTTCCAGAAAGCCCGGAACTGACCCGCCCGCTTCTGCTCCTTAAGAATGTTGGTAATCTGGTCGATTTCTTCGCGGGTCATGTTGCCCTTGTCGGCAAATTTCATCAGCCCCAGCGACTCGGCCACCATCGCCGCGTCCATAATGCCGATTTGGGGAATGTCCAGAATCGAGGTCTTGCCTTTGAATTCGGGATTGAACAGTTCGCCCCAGGTTTCGATCTTGCGGCCCACGAGGTCGGGACGGTAGCCCAGCGTGTCTGCGTTGTATTGGAACGGAATCAGTGTGGCGTAGTCGGTGGGGGTCGGTGAAAACTCCTTGGAGTCGGGCCCGGTGACGTATTGCACCTTGTAGGGAGCCGTGCCTTGGGACTGCTCTACAGGCATTCCCTCAAACTTGCCCTGAGTAAAGAAGGGCACAATCTTATCGTAGTCTTTCACTTTGCTGACATCGATGGGCTGGAGGTTGCCCGACGGCACGACTAGCGGCAGGCTGAAATATTCCCCGTCAAAGATGTCGTACTGTCTGGGTTGGGTAATGGCGATCTGGTTGTTTTCCTCTGTGCTGAGGGCGCGCATGTCCAGCTTAAAGCCGAGATCTTGCTGGGCTTTATCGCGAATTTCATTGATTTGCGATACGCCGGTGCCAATCAGCCGCAGGGTTACGTCCTTGGTCTGGTTGGTGTTCACCTCTGGGCCCGTAGCCGGGTTGTTGGGGGTGCCGACGGGGGCTTCGCTGCGGGCGCAACGGGTCGCAGCCAGCGCGGCTCCGGCGGCGAGTCCAGTGCGGATGACCTGACGACGAGAGATTTTAGCCATAGTGCCTAGATGTGTAGAGAATAGTGGGTAAACGTTGCGGTGCTGTTTGACTCGCTGCTAACGCGACGTTAATGCGACAAGAACACACAGTCATCAGCCAGCCAGCTTAGCGCCACGACTTGCCCTTCCTGGAGCGCTTGGCTCACCCAATCGGTGCTGCGGACTTTGTACAGCACCTCCTGGCCAGTTTTCTCTAGCGCCAGGGTGACGCGAGTGACATAGCCCGTAAATTCAATGGCTACAATTCGTGCCGTCACCTGGTTCACCAAAGCGCGGGGCGACGTATCCGCAGCCGACAGCGGTTCTACTTTGACCCGGTCTGCCCGCACCGAGCAAGCGGCCGCTGAGCCGACTTGGGCATAGTCGCCACGACACAGCAGCACTCCCAGCCCTGGTACGTCAAGCTGTACCAGATAGCCATCGGCATCTTGGTCGGCGCGGCTGACGCTGCCTTTGAAGATGTTATTGTCGCCCGTGAATCTAGCTACGAACTGGGAAATCGGCCGGACGAAGATGTCCTGGGGCGTGCCCACTTGGTCGATCCGCCCGTGATCCATGACCACGATCATGTCTGACAGGGAATAGGCTTCGTCCTGATTGTGCGTTACCTGGATGAAGGTCATGCCAAACTGCTTTTGCAGACGGCGCAGTTCGCCCCGCGTTTTTACGCGCAGATTTTCATCGAGGGCGCTGAGGGGTTCGTCTAGCATTAGCACCTGGGGACGAGTGACGAGCGATCGCGCCAGGGCTACGCGCTGCTGCTGGCCGCCGCTGAGTTGGGCAGGCTTGCGGCTGGCAAGCGGAGTCAGCCCGACGATTTCCAGAATTTCCCCCACGCGCTGGTCGCGTTCGGGCTTGGGGATATCGCGCATCCGCAGCCCAAACTCGACGTTTTGCCAGACCGTCTTGTGGGGGAACAGGGCGTAGTTTTGGAACATCATGGCGGTGCTGCGCTGGGCAGGCGGCAGGTCATTCACCCGCAGGTCGCCAATGTATACGTCGCCCTGAGTAATGTCCTCATGCCCTGCAATCATTCGCATCGTGGTGGTTTTGCCGCAGCCGCTCGGTCCCAGCAAACAGCAGTAGGAACCGGGCGGGATGTCGAGGGTGATGTTTTCAACTGCCGTCACGGGGCCGTATTTTTTGGTGACCGAGCGGAGAGATACGCCTACGGTCGTGGATGGAATGTCGTAGGGAATTGGTACAACTCCGCCCCCATCGACGGTCGGCGAAGCTGAAGCAGAGACAGATGAGTGAGTCATTAAAACATCCCCAAAAAGCCTTGAAAGAGCCTTGCAGCCTGGACGGCGGCGACGTGAGTCGGGTGATCCCCCGGATTCAGCAAGCGATTCTGAAAGGATTTATCTGAAAGGTTCTACGGGATTAAAGTCGCACTTGGCGGCTTCGTGCTTCAGATTTGCAATTCAGATGCCAGACATCTTAATGCCGAAGGAATGTCATCTATCAAAAGGCTTTAAAGATCTACACGTTGTATCTGACGCTACATTCATAACCCTCCGCAAACTCTAGAGCTTTTAGGCGCAAGTCATGGAGAATTTTAGAAAAATGTCGATTCCTGGAATTTCACTGAATTTTCTGGTGGTTTACGACTCTTTATCCCAATTGTGCCTTCAAAAACGACCGCGAAAGACTTTCCACGGCCGCTGAACGGGTTCTATGAGGCTCTCTATAGGCCTTTTTGAGGCCTTTTAGGCATAGATCGAGTCGAGCTTGATCAGCGTATGCAGCAGCACGTCCGCGCCCTGGGTGCATTGCTCTGGCGAGGTGTATTCCATGCCGGAGTGGCTGAGTCCCTCTTGGCTGGGCACGAAGATCATGCCCATGTCGGTAAAACGGCCCATCTCCATTGCGTCGTGGCCGGCGCGGCTGGGCATGTAGAGGTAGCTCAGGTTTAGGTCTTGCGAGACGGCTTCAATCGCTGCCTGGACATTGAGAGAGGCCAGCGTCGGCTCCACCGTGAGGACGGGCGCGATGTCGATGCGGGTGTGGGTGGCGATCGCAATCTCGCGCAATGATTGCTTCAGCTTCTCCAGCATTTGTTCTAGCACCACCTGCGACAGGTCGCGCATATCGACCGACAGTTCTACGGTTCCCGGCACGATGTTCATCGCGTTGGGGGCGACGGTGAGATAGCCGACAGTGGCAACGGGCTGGCTGGGCTGCTCCAGGGCGATCGCCTGCACCGACAGAATTACCTTTGCGGCGGCAATCAGTGCGTCTTGGCGCATGTCCATCGGGGTGGTGCCTGCGTGGTTGGGCTGGCCATGAATCGTGATCAGATGCCGCTGCATCCCCACTACGCCCTGCACTACGCCAATCGCCTGTCCCTTGCGCTCCAGCACGCAGCCCTGCTCCACATGCAGTTCCACAAAGGCGGCAATGTCGGCGCGGGTGCGGCGGGCGCTGGGCAGTTGGCTCCAGTCGCCGCCAATTTTCTCTAGGCACGACTCAATCGGCTGGTCGATCTTGGGCAAATAGCGCTCTGGCTGATCTAGCAGCACCGTCCCGGCGATCGCCTGCCCGCCGATCATGCTGCTCTCCTCATCGGTAAATACAATGACCTCAATGGGATGCCGCAGCCGCAGGCCGTTCTCCTTCAGCGTCCGCACGACTTCAATGCCGCCCAGCACGCCCAGCGCCCCATCAAACGGGCCGCCAGAGGGCACAGTGTCGATGTGGGAACCCGTGGCCAGGGCGGGTGCGTTGGGGTCGGTGCCCTCGTAGCGGCCGATCAGGTTTCCGGCAGCGTCCGTCCGCACGGTCATACCAGCCTCGATCATCCACTGCTGCACCAGATAGCGGGCCTGCAAGTCTTCTGGCGAGAAGGCCAGGCGGCAGATGTCGCCGTTGGGCTGCCGTCCGATTTTAGCCAGCCGATCAATGGACTGCATGAGGCGATCGCCATTGACTGCAAGCTGTTTAGAAAGAACTACCATTCCATCCCCCAAATATTGATTTTCTGTGATTTCAGCGTCAACACGGGTCACTGAGGCGATTCCCATCCCAGGTTTGATCCTGTCGGTGGCGTTGCGTCCTAGAAGATCGGCGAATCAGCACACGTCCTCAAGTTACCCAGCATAAATTGGCTTCTATATGCATACTGTATACAAAGATGCGGAAATCGCAAACTCTTGGAGCCGCGGGGTATTGCCGCCATCACTAAAAGGCGCTAAAAGGCAACCGTTCAGAGGTAGTAGTGATCCGGCAGTGAACCTGCAACAAACCCGCAGCGCTCTGCCAATTTCCCCCTTTCCCCGTCACCCTCTATACACCACTGCCCGCCATGCAAACTGCGGCAGTGCCAGCATTCGCCGCCAGCGCCACGGTTCTTGATAGAGCCGATAGACCCACTCTAGGTTGTTGTTGCGGAGCCAGCCGGGGGCACGGGTTTTGGTGCCCGACCAGATATCGAAGCTGCCGCCCACGCCGATCCAAATTGCATTGGGGCAAACATAGCGGTGTTGGGCAATCCAAAATTCTTGTCGAGGAACCCCTAGCCCCACCAAAATCAGGCGCGGCTGGAGTTCTCGGAGCCTTTCTAGCAGCGGGGCTTGCTCTTCGGGCGGGAGGTAGCCGTGCTGCACTCCGGCGATCGCCAGCCCTGGCACCTTTTCTTGCCACACCCGTGCCGCTTCCTCTGCCACACCGGGCGCACCCCCAAAGAAAAATAGAGAGTAAGGCGCACCGGGCAAGGTCGGGTCGGCAGAGGCTCGAATCACCCGCTCAGATAGCTCAATACCCGGACAGCGGCTGACGCGATGGTGTCGCAACCGCAGATATAGCACCACGCCCGCCCCGTCAGGAATCACCAGTTCTGCCTGCCGGATCACCGCTGCCAGCGCGTCGTTTTGCTCAGCCTGCATCGCCATTTCGGCATTCAGCGTGACCACATGCACCCCGCGATCGCCCGCCGCGAGTTGCGCCAGCAGCCAGTCGCCATAGTCCGGCAGCAGGTGAATGGGCAGCCCCAATACGCTGGCCGTTTTGGGTTGGAGGTTATCTGGCAGCGCGTCGATTACGTCAGGCATGTTGAGCATGTTTCCTCAAAACCACCGCTGATTATTATGCCCCAACGGGTCGTCCCTGATGGTTTTCTGCTGGGAGGGTGCATTAGAGGGAATGTCTCGATAGGCGATCGCCACCGTAGGGAATTTTATTTTAAGGACAGGTTGGCTGGTGCATCTCTCACACTCTGATGAATCTCTATGAAAGCTTTAACTCGTTTGGGGGCAGGGTCTTTGCCCCTCCGGTTCGAGCGCGACGTGGCGATGGGGTTTACGCTGATCGAGAAAATTGCGGTCGTGGCGATTATTACGGTTCTGATGGCGATCGCCGCCCCTAGCTGGATTACTTTCTTTAGCGCCCGCAGTCTCAACGTAGCCCAGGATGAAATCTTTCAAACCATGCGGCTGGCCCAGTTTCGGGCAGAGCAAACCCGCTCCACCTGGCAGGTCAGCCTGCGGACAGACTCCTACGGCTTTGTGCAAGTTGCCGCCCATCCGATCAACACCCCCATTGAACAGATTTTGTGGCGCGACCTCGACCCCAGTATTCAGCTTCATCCCACAGAAATGACGCTGTATCAAACGGGTGGGCTGTATCGCGTTCAGTTTAATCATCAAGGTCGAGTCCTTGGGCAACTGGGCCGGGTGAC
>NZ_DVEA01000369.1:0-6060 GCF_015295965.1 Thermoleptolyngbya sp. M55_K2018_002 | reverse complement strand
CGCTTTCGGGTCAGCCGCAGAGGTTGGGTAGCGACAGACTTGGGTCAGTGTGCAACGTCCCAAAAGGGATTAGGGGGGCGATCGCCCAAAGGTGTTGGTGTTGCCAGATGAGGGCGATCGCCCAGAAGTGTCGGTGTTGGGATTGCAATCGTCAGAGGGGCAATCCCACAAGTTTTATGCAGTGCTAGGAAGCTGCTGCTCTGTAGCAAATAGTCTTTTTTGGGTTAGGAAGGTGGGATTAGGTGATAAACGTGGTGAAAGAGTGGGAGCGATCGCCCCAAACCCGCTATTTTTAATGAAGGGCTTTCCGGCTCTCACTCCCAACTCCTGACCCCTGATCTTTGAAATATGCTGAACCGCATTCTTGACCTCCTCCGCCAGGGCCAGCCCAACGATGCCGTGAGCGTGCGTGGCTGGGTGCGGACGAAACGTGAACAAAAGGAGTTCACCTTTATCGAGGTGAACGATGGCTCCTCGATGGCGGGGCTGCAAGTGGTGGCTAATCAAGATATGCCGGGATATGCCGAGGCGATCGCCCGCATCAACACGGGTGCAGCGGTGGAAATTTCCGGTGTGCTGGTGGAGTCGCCCGCTAAGGGGCAGCGGATTGAGCTACGGGCAGAGTCGGTTACGGTCTACGGCGAGGCAGACCCGGAAACCTATCCGCTGCAAAAGAAGCGGCACTCATTTGAGTTTTTGCGGACGATTGCCCACCTGCGATCGCGCACCAATACTCTCGGCGCAGTCTTCCGCGTCCGCAATGCCGCTGCTCAGGCAGTGCATCATTTTTTCCAAGAGCGGGGTTTTCTCTGGGTTCACACGCCCATCATCACGGCGAGCGACTGTGAGGGCGCGGGAGAGTTATTCACCGTCACGAATCTAGATTTGAAAAATCCGCCCAAGACGAAAGAAGGCGAGGTTGATTTTGGGCAAGATTTCTTCGGCAAACGCGCCTATCTCACCGTCTCCGGCCAGCTAGAGGCGGAAATCATGGCGATGGCGTTTTCCAATGTCTATACTTTTGGCCCCACGTTTCGCGCCGAAAATTCCAACACGTCGCGCCATTTGGCGGAGTTCTGGATGATTGAGCCAGAGATGGCGTTTTGCGATTTGCTGGGCAATATGGAACTGGCCGAGTCCTTCCTGAAGTATGTGTTCAAGCATGTGCTAGAGACATGCCCAGAAGATATGGCGTTCTTTAATGAGCGCATTGAAAACACAGTGCTGGAAACAGCCGAGAATATTATTAACAGCGAGTTTGCGCGGATCACCTACACAGAGGCGATCGCCCTATTGGAAAAGAGCGATCGCACCTTTGAGTACCCTGTTTCCTGGGGACTGGACTTGCAATCGGAACATGAGCGTTACCTGGCAGAGGAATTGTTTAAGAAACCGCTGATCGTCACGGATTACCCTGTCGAGATCAAGGCTTTTTATATGCGGCTGAACGACGATGGGAAAACGGTTCGCGCAATGGACGTGCTTGCGCCGCGTATTGGGGAAATCATCGGTGGATCACAGCGCGAGGAACGTCTGGATGTCTTGGAAAAACGCATTCAGGACTTAGGAATGCCCATCGAAGATCTCTGGTGGTATCTCGATCTACGACGGTTTGGCACGGTGCCCCACGCAGGCTTTGGGCTTGGGTTCGAGCGTTTGGTGCAATTCATGACGGGAATGCAAAATATCCGCGATGTCATCCCCTTCCCCCGCACGCCGCTCAGCGCTGAATTTTAGGCAGCAAGCGGGTCTGCGAACCGAAGTGCGAACCGACGCGCCAGCCGAAAAGAAAAACCGCCTGCGGGGCTGAATTCACAGGCGGCCATGCAGAGGTTCTCTGCCCGATTTAGGGTGAAGCGGTAGCTCAGACAGGAGAAGCCTCTGACGCTCGGAATGCAGCGAATGTGTCCAGCACGTTTGCTGAGGGAGCCGTCCAGCCGACGATGCCGCCCTGCGCCCGTACCATTTCCAGGGTCGCCTGCTTAAATTCTGGAAAATAGCTCTCGGTGCAATCTTCCACCATCAGGCATTCATAGCCGCGATCGTTGGCTTCGCGCATCGTCGTCTGCACACACACCTCAGTGGTCACGCCCGTCATCAATAAGTGGGTGATGCCGCGCTCTGCCAAAATTGCGCCCAGCGGTGTCGCGTAAAATGCGCCTTTTCCTGGCTTAGAGATGACGATTTCACCCGGCAGCGGAGCCAAATCGGGAATAATGCCGTTTCCCGGTTCCCCCAGCACGAGAATTCGCCCCATCGGGCCCTCGTCGCCAATTTTCAGTGAGCCTTTGCCCCGATTGAGCTTGGCAGGCGGGCAGTCGGATAGATCGGGCTGGTGGCACTCGATCGTGTGGATCACAGGCAAACCCAGTGCCCGAAACGCTGCCAGCAGTTCCTTCAGCGCTGGAACGATTGCCTGGAGTCGCGTTACGTCATTCCCTAGCGCATCGCCAAAGCCGCCTGGTTCCATAAAGTCACGCTGCATGTCGATGATGACTAGTGCCAGTTTCCTCAGGTCGTCTGGCAGGGTGTATTCGTAAGGAAGCGCTGTGATGGTTAGACCCATGATTGGTGTTCTCCGACAGGTCGGTTTGGGATTTTGGGTTTTGGGCTTTGGGTTTTGAATCTTGGGTTTTGAATTTTGGATGCGTGGCTAATGGCCGGCCATGCTGGTGCCGATCGCCCCAAAGTCTGCTTCACTCGTTGGACTGTCGTATACAAACTTGCCGCCGCTGATGACGATGAGGCGATCGCTCAATTTCAGCAGTTCATCCAGATCCTCACTGACCAGCAGCACCGCCACGCCCCGGTTTCGGGCATCTACGATCTGAGTGTGGATGAAGTCCACCGCGTTAAAATCCAGACCAAAGCAGGGGTTTGCCGCAATCAGCAGCTTGATGTGATCGGCAGACAATTCCCGTGCCAAAACCGCACGCTGCACGTTTCCGCCAGAGAGATTTTCGACGGGCGTTTCGGGTGATGGCGTTTTGACGGAAAACTGGTGAATCAGTCCCACCGCCATGTTCCGAATCGCGTTCAAGATCAGCATGATTCCTTTTGCCTGGGGTGGGCGATCGAACGTTCGCAGAGCCATGTTCTCTGCGACGCTCATATGTGGAACGCAAGCGTTCTTTAGCGGTTCCTCCGGCAAGGCAAAAACCTTGTGTTTGAACATTTCAGCACGGGTCGCGCTGTAGGGTTCACCGTTGACCCAAATCTCGCCAGACGTGGGTTCGCGCTGTCCTGCCAGCACTTCTACTAGTTCTCGCTGACCGTTCCCCGAAATGCCTGCAATGCCGACGATCTCGCCGCTGTGAACGGTTAAGTTCACGCCTGAGACAGCCTCTACGCCGTTGTCTTTGTTGGCGTGTAGATCCCGCACTTCCAGCACAGGGACTTTTTCCAAGTCGTTAACTTTGTTAACAGGTGTTGGCTCTTTTTTCTCGCCCATCATCATTTCTGCCATCTCTGGCACGGTCAGATCCTTCACCAGACCGCTGCCCGCAAACTTACCCTTGCGTAGGACTGTAATCTCGTCGGTAAAGGCCATCACCTCACGGAATTTATGCGAAATCATCAGCACGCTCAGCTTGCCATCGGTGACCTGTTCGCGCAGCAGACCCAGGACTTCGTCCGCCTCGGCAGGGGTCAGCACCGAAGTCGGCTCATCCAGAATCAGGATGCGGCTCTTCAGATAAAGCTGCTTGAGAATTTCCAGCTTTTGTTTTTGTCCGGCGGCGAGTTGGGCGATCGGCACGTCGATCGGCACGCGGAAGGGCGAAGCATCCATAAAGGCTTGAAGCTCTTCTAGTTCATCCTTCCAGTTGATTAGCGCCTTGCTTTCGTAGCGAGACAGAACCAGGTTTTCGGCGACCGTCATGGCAGGAACGGAGGTGAAATGCTGATACACCATGCCGATGCCGTAGTGGTGTGCATCGCGGGGATTGGCGATTTTTACCGGTTTGCCGTCGATCAGCACGGCCCCAGAGGTAGGGGAATAAAAGCCCATGATGCACTTGACTAGGGTGCTTTTGCCCGCGCCGTTTTCGCCCAGCAGCGCGTGAAAGCTGCCAGGTTTGAGATGCAGCGATACGTTATCCAGCGCGATGAGTGTGCCAAAGTGCTTAGACATGCCTGTGACCTGGAGATCGGGCGGACGCTCGACTTGGAGGGTTGGGCTGGTTGTGGCGATGGAAGTCATGAGGGGTGATGGGGTTAGAGGTTAACCAAGGTCGAAGATAGGGCTGTTTGAGATGCGATATGCAGAGGAAATGTACTGATTAATGAATCTGCTGATGAATCTGTTGATGATTCAGACTTTATGAGGCGATCGCCTCGATAAAGGAACGTGAATCGGATACCGCGCCGAACACGCCGCCCTGCATTTTGATCATCTTGAGGGCGGCCAGATGATTGCCATAATCCGTTGCAGCAGTACAGTCCGAGAGCAGCAGACACTCATAGCCGCGATCGTTTGCGTCCCGCATGGTGGTATGCACACAGACATCAGTGGTGACTCCGACAAGGATGATATTTTGAATACGATTGCGCTGTAGCACAAGATCTAGATCGGTCGCGTAGAAGGAACCCTTGCCGGGTTTATCAATCACCACTTCACCGGGCAGCGGCGCAAGCTCAGGAATGATTTCCCAGCCGGGTTCGCCGCGCACCAGGATCTTGCCACAGGGACCCGGATCGCCGATGCCTGCCCCGATTTGGCGCGATCGCCACTGTTTGTTTTCTGGCAAGTCTGACAGGTCGGGGCGATGTCCTTCGCGGGTGTGCATGACGTGATAGCCCTGCGCCCGTGCTGCCGTCAGCACTGCCCGAATCGGCTCGATCGGCGCACGGGTCAGCGACAGGTCATAGCCCATCTTGTCCACATAGCCGCCGGGCCCGCAAAAGTCAATCTGCATGTCGATGACCAGCACGGCCGTATTTTCGGGATGCAGCTCACCGTTAAACGGATAAGGATAAGGATCGGCTTCTACAAAACGTCCCATACATCAACCTCCTTCCTGAATCAGCTATCGGTTCCCAATGCGCCCGGAACGCCGCTGAGCGTCCGTTTGGGTGAGCAGGTAAAAATCATGATCAGCAGCGTCAGCACGTAGGGTGCGGCGTTGAATAAGTAATAACCTTCCTTAATACCAACGGATTGCAGCGCTGGGCCGAGGGCCTGTGCGCCGCCAAAGAGCAGCGAAGCCCAGAGACACATGATCGGGTTCCAGCGGGCAAAAATCACCAGCGCCACTGCCATCAAGCCCTGACCACTGGAGATCCGCTCCGTCCATAGGCCGGGATAATACAGCGACAGCGCCGCGCCGCCGATGCCCGCTAGGAAACTTCCGGCAATGACGCTGAGCATCCGCACTTTGAAAATTGACACGCCCATAGCGCGGGCGGCTTCGGGACTGTCGCCCACGGCGCGGATAAAGAGTCCCCAGCGGGTGGAGCGGAAAAACCACGCCATGAGGGGGGCGATCGCCAGCCCAATTAAAAACAGCGGACTAATTTGCAGCGCGGCTTGCAGGGCGGGAACCTCGCTCCAGTTGCCCAGGTCGATTGTCGGCAACTGCGGCGCTTTGGGCTGAATAAACGGCTTGCCAAAGAAGAATGCCACGCCGCTGCCAAAGATAATCATGGCGATGCCCACCGCCACATCGTTGACTCGAAACTGCTGCGATAGCCAGCCGTGGATTGCGCCGAGAAACGCTCCCGCTAGCCCTGCGGCGACCACACCCAGCCAGGGTGAGCCAGTGAGATAGGAGATCGCGTAGGCCGCCATCGCGCCCGTCAGCAGCGTCCCTTCCAGACCCAGGTTAATTTTGCCGCTCTTTTCCGTCAGGCACTCGCCCAGGCTGACGAACAGAAAGGGTGTGCCGCCGCGCATGGTTCCCGCAATAATCGCCAGGGGAACACCAAGCCAGCCGATTGCTTGTGAGGGTTCTGACATAGTTAGAGTCTTGGGTTGGAGTGTTGGGTTGGAGTATTGAGTTGGAATATTTGGGTTGTTGGGGTACTTCTGATCAGGCGATCGCTCTGCTGCTCCACCGCCTC
>NZ_DVEA01000237.1:0-6079 GCF_015295965.1 Thermoleptolyngbya sp. M55_K2018_002 | reverse complement strand
CGGTGCCGCCCAACGATTCACGCTCTCAGAAAAGCATTTATGCAAGAGGTCTAGTAATCACGAGCTCGGCAGTCTTGCGGGTCTACTTTGCGGGCCTAATTGAGCGGGCCTAATTGCAGAGAGTCGCAGAGATTCAGAGATTAGCGCTTGCGGGCGAACAGCCCAAACAGTCCACCCCCTGGGTTTTCGGGCTTTGCGTTGGGCGCGTCGGGTGCTTCGAGGGGGATATTGAGCCGGGGCGCATAGCGCAGCGCTAGAGGGTCTTTGGGGTTGAGCTTGAGCGCCTGACGGCAGTGAACCTTGGCCATCGTGGGCAAGTCCTGCATTAAATAAGCCGCCGCCAGTAGCGAGTGATATTCGCTCTTTTTGGGGTCGATCTTGATGGCATCCTTCAGTTCGCGCACTGCCAGACCGGGATTATTCTTGCGGACATACTCCTGCGCTCGCTGGTAGTGGCGCTGAGCATAGTCGATGGCAGGCTTCTCGTCATCGGCAGGGGAAGCCGGAGAAAAGGTAGCAGGCGTGGGGGCAGCCGTGGACACAATCCCCGTGCGTTTTTCCCGAATAATCGGCTCGCCCATCTTGAGCCGCAGGTAAACGAGATTCAGTTCACCCAACTGCTCGGTGACGGACTCGAATCGATCCAGCGGGGTGTATTGCGTGGCGGCCAGGTCAGTAACGGCTTGCTCATAAAACACGTCAATGTTGGCCAAAGACGTTTTGATGAGAGACTGGGCGATCGCGCTTTGGGGACGCATCGGCTCCTCTCGGCTCATGCGGCGCACCCGAAACCGCAGCAGCGCCAGATGCTCGGCCCGCCCTTTGTCTTGCTTAATTTTTTGATAAGTCGGGCTGACCAATCGCGCAAATAGCTGAGTGGCCAGTTCGCGATTGGCGGCATCGGCCTGGGCAAAGCTGTCGGGATGCAGCAGCTTGGCGATCGCCCGATAGCGCTTGAGAACACGCCGCTCATCCGCAGTCACCGACAGCCCCAGCACCGCGTAGGGGTCGGTAAATTGCGTCAGCCAGTCAGGTGAAAAAGACCTCTGCGACATTCAAGTGCGTCTCTTCAGCAAAGTCGGATATCACATAAACCCTGGCAGAACAGCATGACTGCCTGCCCATTTCCTCTCGTTTGGCCGTCGTTAGGCTCGGATGCACCGGAAGCGATCGCCAGGAACAAAGATTGAGCCATCAGAGTGACTTATCAGCCTAGAGTTGACTCTGGGTTGGTCTGCCGCCGAGTTACCTCTTAGTAAAGGATAGCAGCCTCCTACCCGTATTTCTGGGGAGGACAACCCCCTCTCACTCTGCCAGCAGGCGGCAGACACCTACTCGTGACGCAATTTTGTCCTGGTGAACCTCTAGGGTATCAGTATTTCTACGGGGACTACGTTACCCCGGATACTGATCTTGCTTTTATAAATTGGGCTGGGGGCTGAAATAGACTGTCTATCGACGGACGGGAGAAACCTTGGAATCGTTAATAACAAAAGGTAGACGCGATACACAGCCCAAAAACTTACACAGAACTCAAAAGAATTCGGCCACTTGGGGCTTCTGAGTTGGGGGCTCATCCAAATATTATGGCGATTTCCGCAGGCGTGTCATAGGCCAAAGTACGGTAGTCCCATAGAGTCTTTTTGAGCATTCCGCAAAGACTTGATGAAGGTAGGTGGGCAGAAATCGTGTCCGCTGCCTGCCAGAATCGGTATCATGGAGAGGTTTTAGGAATCTGCGAGTTCTCTGCGATCGCCCACATCCCAGCAATGCTCAGCCAAACCTATCCGCCCCGAAACCGCCGCACTGCTATTTTGCTCGCCCTAGCGGGTGTTGTTGTTCCTGGCCTACACAAGTTTTATCTGGGTCAGCGCGGCTGGGGGATTGCCTATCTCCTGTTCTTTTGGAGCGGTATTCCCAGAATTGCCAGTCTTTTTGAAGGCATTTGGTTTCTCGTGCAAGGGCAAACGGCGTTTGATGCGGCGTTTAATGGAGGATCTGCCCTGCCACCCCAGCCCGCTGCACCCCGGATTGACCCGGCCCAGGTGGGGGCGATCGCCGATGCGTTGCGCCAGCTCGACACGCTGCGGCAAGAGGGCTTGATTTCGGAATATGAGTTTGAGCAAAAGCGGCGGCGGCTGCTCGATCAGATTGATTAGCAGGCAATAAAAGCAGGCAGTAAAAGCAGGCATGAACAAAAACTGGTGGTCGATGGGCTTGAGGAGTGGCGCTCAGGAGTCGGCGCTGCGATCGCGCCTGGCCAAAGACCCCTATTACCGCTTTCAATCCGTGGAGGAATTGCAGCTTGCGGCGCGGCTCGGCGTGGCAATTGACGTAAACCAGGCGGGCGTAGACGACTGGCTGCGGCTGCCGGGGCTGTCGATTCACCAGGCGCGATCGCTCTCCACCCTCACCCAGTCGGGTGTCCACTTCCACTGTCTAGAAGACATCGCCGCCGCCCTCAGCCTGCCCGTGCAGCGTCTCCGCCCGCTGGAACCCGTGCTGCAATTTTGCTACTACGACCCCGAAAGCCTCTGCGCGATGCAGCCCGCCAATCCCAACACCGCCTCGCTCGAAGCGCTGATCCGCATTCCGGCGATCGACCTGTTTCTGGCGCGGGCGATCTTGCATCACCGCCAGCGCTACGGCCCCTATCGCAACCTGGCCGATCTTCAGCAGCGACTCGCCCTGCCACCAGGATTGATTACAGAATTAATGCATTACCTCCGGTTTTAATCTGGTTGTCATCCTCAGGCGCTACGCTTTTCAGCAGGTTCCGAGAAATATCAGCAATCAGGATATCAGCGAGAAGCGTTATGAACTTAGCGGGTAAAGAGGTGCTGCTGACAGGTGGCACAGGCGGGCTGGGCCAGGGCGTAACGCCCGTTTTGCTGGCTCAGGGCGCAGCGTCAATCACGATTCCCTACATGAGCGCTCGTGAAGTGGAGCGGATGAAGGGGCTGTTGTCTCCGGCAGATTTGGCGCGGATTCGGTTTGTGTTGGCGAACCTGAACGATGAGCAGTCGGTGCAGCAGTTGGTGGATGGAATGCAGCGGGTGGATGCGGCGATTCATCTCGTCGGCGGATTTTCAATGGGGCCGACCCATGAATATGCCTATGACCAGTGGCAAAAAGATTTTGACCTGAACCTGGGCACGACGTTTTTGGTTTGTAAACACAGCCTGCGGCGGATGCTGGAGCAGGATTATGGGCGGATTGTCACGGTGGGGTCGCGGGGGGCAGTGGAACCGGGCGCACAGCTTGCGGCCTATTGCGCCTCCAAAGCGGGCGTAGTGGCGCTGACGCGGGCGATCGCCGACGAGACGCGGGGCACGGGCATTACGGCCAACGTGGTCTTGCCCAGCATCATTGATACACCTGGAAACCGAGCCGCGATGGGGGCAGAAAACGCTGCCCAGTGGGTGAAGCCGGAATCGCTGGGGCAGGTGATTTGCTTTTTGGCATCGGAAGCCGCGCGGGATCTGCGGGGTGCGGTGGTTCCAGTCTACGGCAACGTGTAGTGGCGCTCGTCCGGCTATCCTGCCAGCACCACCCACGGCACCAGGCAAATGCCTTGCTGCGTGGCGCGAAATTTGCCAATGCCCAGAACCGTATCGCGGTCATCTTGAACTCGCAGCGGCGCGTCGAGGTCGGTCACGGGGTTTGCGACAATGGGCTGGCCCTGCGTCCAGCGAAGCGCATCAGGCGGGGGCAGCGGGATGACGGGCAGGTGGGCAAGGGCGATCGCCGCCGAAATCGGTACGAAGGTTCCCGCTTCGACCTGTGCCGCTAGGTCTTCTAGCGTAAGGCTGGCTGCCAGGTCAAACCCGTGGCTCTGGGTGCGGATCAGGCTAGCCAGCGTGCCGCCTGTGCCCAGCAGGTTGCCCAGATCTCGGGCAATGGAACGGATGTAGGTTCCGGCTCCGCAGGCGATCGCCAGTTCTGCTTCGGGGCAATCGCCGGGTCGCCAGTCCAGGAGTTCAATTTGGTAAACCATCACGGTTCGCACAGGCACGTCTACCGAAACGCCCGCCCGCGCCAGGTCATAGAGCCGCTGGCCGCCGACCTGAATAGCGCTGTAGGCAGGCGGCACCTGCTGGATTGTGCCCAGAAATTTGGGCAAAAGCGCCTCGACCTGATCGCGGGTGAGATGGGCGGCGGGGGTTTGGGTGAGGAGGTCGCCCTCCAGATCGTCTGTGGTCGTGGTGATGCCAAAGCGGGCGATCGCCCGATACGCCTTGTCCTGTCGCAAAAATTGCAGCAAGCGAGTGGCCCGACCCAGGGCGATCGGCAATACCCCCGTCGCCGCCGGATCGAGCGTGCCGCCATGCCCCACGCGCTTCATCTTGAGCAGTCGCCGCACTCGCGCCACGCAGTCGTGGGAGGTCAGTCCGGCGGGCTTATGCAGGTTCAAAAAACCGTCCATCCAGGAATTCGCTCACTTTAGAGGGCTTTCGGGGAAAGGCAAAAAATTGCTTAACCATAGTCATAAGACTATCGTTATATCCAGAATCATAAGTTTTTATATATGATGTTCGCAAAAACAGAGTACACTCAATTCAACATCGAAAGTTGCACAGGCGCTACTGGCTTCGACCAGAGTTGCATGGCTATACCGATGACTGTCTCAGTTCTTACTTGTCTTATCTGGTTTCGATTAGTATTCCATAGCTTTGTCGATTCAGCCTGAAGCTTGCTTTCTGCAAGTATGGCAAGCCCTGTTTCTCAGGAAGACGGAGCTAAGGGGCAGTGCGAACTTTCGCCATTGCTCGATCCATCACCCAAGCGATCGCCCAATCTCTCTACTCTGGATGCAGAGTGGCCCGGGTTGTGCTATCTCCATTCGGCTAAACGTTCAACCTAAAGTTCAACTCAACGTTCACAAAGCGACGAGCTTCACAATCGTCTTAGGAGGTTCTATGTCTCATTTTTCTGGCTTGTCTCGTCGGAAGTTTTTGCTGACCGCCGGTGCTTCGGCAGCAGGCGCAGTCTTACTCAAAGGCTGCACTACGCCATCGTCTAACTCCACTGCGAGTTCTGGTGCATCGCCAGCAGCTAGCCCTGTCGCAGCCAACGATACGCCTGAAACTACCAAAGCCGTCCTTGGCTATCTCCCAATTGTTGAATCTGCCCCGCTGATTATCGCCAAGCAAAAGGGCTTTTTCGACAAGTATGGTATGACCGACGTAACCGTCGCCAAGCAGGCCAACTGGGCCGGTGCGCGGGATAACGTCACCATCGGCTCCGACGCAGGCGGCATCGACGGAGGGCAGTGGCAAATGCCCATGCCTCATCTAATTCATGAAGGGATTATCACGCTGAATAATCAAAAGGTGCCGATGGCGGTGCTGTGTCAGCTAAATACCCAAGGAAACGGCATTGCCGTTGCGGGTCTGCATCAGGGCAAAGGCATGGGTCTTAAAATTAATGACCTGGATTACGTCAAGAGTTTCCAGTCTAAAAACGGGCGCAAGTTCAAAGCTGCCTATACCTTCCCCAATGCCAACCAGGATTTCTGGATTCGCTACTGGTTTGCGGCCAGCGGTGTAGACCCAGATAAAGATATTGAGCTGCTGGCCGTGCCCCCAGCGGAAACCGTGCAGGGAATGCGGAACGGCACGATGGATGCTTTCAGCACAGGCGACCCCTGGCCCTATCGCATTGTCAACGATGGCATCGGCTTCATGGCGACGCTGACCCACGAAATGTGGAAGTATCACCCAGAAGAATATCTGGCTATGCGGGCAGATTGGGTCGAAAGCAACCCGAAAGCGACCAAGGCAATTCTCAAGGCCGTCATGGAAGCGCAGCAGTGGTGTGATGATCCTGCCAACCGCGAGGAACTAGTGACCATCTGCGCTGGCCGCGAGTTCTTCAACACCACGAACGAAATTCTTACGCCGCCCTATAAAGGTGCGTACAAGATGGGCGATGGCAAGTCAGATTTCAACGATGTTAACGTTGGCCCACTCTACTGGAAAGATCCCAATGGCGACAGCATTTCTTACCCCTACAAGAGCCACGATCTGTGGTTCCTGACGGAATCCCTGCGCTGGGGCTTCCATAAGAACACGCTGAC
>NZ_DVEA01000246.1:0-6083 GCF_015295965.1 Thermoleptolyngbya sp. M55_K2018_002 | reverse complement strand
ACTCGCCCGGTGGAGGGCGATCGCCCAGAACGCGGCCCCAAGCTGAAGGCACGAGACATTGACGAACTGGTGTTTGGTTCGGAAACCGTAGATTTGTCCGCCATAGAGCAACTGGTAGAAGTAGGACAGGTGCGAACCATTGGCGCGGCGATCGCCTATTTACAGCAGCACTACCTCGACGGTCGCCGCACGCTACCCGATCTTCTAAACCAGATTGCACCCCAGCTTGCCACCAACCGGATAGACGAACTGACGACTTATCGCCAGGGGGATCTGGTTGCGGTTCGACCTCTGGAACTTGCCGCAGCTTTGAATCGTCTGCGATCTCTGAGCTTGCGGTAAAAACAGGAAATTTCAAAGAAAATTTTGGCTAACAAGCGCTTCTGGTGCGATTCACCGCCTGCAATCGTCTTTCGGCAGCGAAATACGCGCTGATTCATCGACCCAAAGCCAAGGACATCGGCCCATTTCTCTCTACAACCCCAGCATGAAATCTATGTAATTGACATCTTCGGAGCCAGTCGCCGTGATACCTTAGTGAAGGCGACGGTATCCTACGCCGCAGTTTTCAAAGCAGTTTTCAAAAGACTGACTCGATGAACTGATAACGTCCTAACTCTGAATGCAAATCCTGACGGCCTGACAGGTTTGTCCTCGACAGGTTTGTCGATACGCCGAGGGAACTTGCCTACTAAATGCTCGCCTAAAGCGTTTCCATCAGACTTTAATAAACCACAGCCTGCTCTGGAAACTAGCCTGCTCTGGGGACATTGCCCGCATCACAGGCTTCTCATAGCAAGACTTCCAAGCTATTAGACTGAATTCAACCTGGAGGAATCTTCGACACTATGTCCATTCGTCTTTATGTAGGCAATTTGCCCAAAGAGCTAGAGCGGCAAGAATTGGCTGCCCTGTTTGCGGAATTTGATGAAACCTTGACCACCAAAATCATCACCGACCGCAAAACTGGAAAGTGCCGTGGCTTTGGGTTTGTCACGGTGAAAAGCGAAGAGCAGGCAGACCAGGTCATTGAAAAGTTTGACGGTTTTCTGTTTAAGGAAACCCCGCTGAAAATCGAACGCGCCCAGCCCCGCGAAAAGGGCGGCGAAGAGGGCGATGAGGCTGCTCCCGCCGCAAGCAACAGCAACCGCAAGAAGAACAACAGCAAGGGCAAGAAGGCGGCCGCAACAACCGAGCCAGAATCCGTGCAGCCCGATCCTCGCTGGGCGCAGGAGCTAGAGAAGCTAAAGGAACTGCTGTCTACTCAAACGGCAAATTCCTAGCTTTGCAGATTGCGTTTGACGCATAGATTTGACGAACACGTTTGACGCATAGATTTGACGCATACGTTTTGAGAATCTTTGCGCGATGTGCAACTTTCAGTCAGCCCTCATCCCCTAACCCCTTCTCCCAAGTTGGGAGAAGGAGAGTAAGAAAGGCTTGAAGTCCCTCTCCCAGAGCGAGAGAGGGCTTAAATCGGCATACCAGAAAAGGGGGAGGGAAATCGGCAAAGTTGCACATCCCATATTCCTTTGAAAATTCTTTTGAAAAGGGCGATCGGCGTGCGATCGCCCTTTTTCGTAGCCGCTTTTAGTTGCCGCTTTTAGTTGCCGTTGGCTGCGACAGACCTTAGGATGTAAGGCAAATCCACTTTTCAGGCTGTTGTTGGGAGAGCGATTTCATGGCGAAGCGGCGACTGGCAAGACGACTGCGGTGGGTCATGGCGGGGATGGCGATGTCGCTGCTGGGCACTCCGGCGATCGCCTACATTGCCGCTATCAACTCAATGGAAGCGGGCGGCATCGATGCGCGACGGGTGCAGTCTGAACCCTACAACCTCATGGGCCGCAAGATTGCCATTGGTCAGGTCGAAATCGGCCGCCCGGCCCTATTTGGGCTGGATAAAACGGCTGCCAATAATTTCGCAGTGCGGGTGCGCCAGGTGTTCTTTCGGGATGGGCTGGCCCGCCCAAATGACACGGTTGACCCCCATGCGGCCAGCGTGGCCAGCGTCATGGTGAGCAACGACAAGCTGGTGCAGGGCGTTGCGCCAGAGGCAAAGCTATACGCAGCAGCGGCAGGCTTCGAGCGACGGGGCGGCCAGCCGCAGGAATGCCTCGCCTCGCAGACCGTGGCGCTGCAAAACGGCAATGATGTGCGGGCGATTAACTTCAGCTTTGGCGAGTCGCTGGCGCAAGACCCGCGCCCCAATGCGCGGCTAGACGGCAACGCCTTGCTGACGCAGTGCATCGACTGGTCGGCCAATCAGCATAACGTGCTGTACGTGATTGCGGGCAACCAGGGCGAAGGCGGCATCCCCATCCCCACCGACAATTTCAACGGCATGATCGTATCGAACTCGATCGCCGTCAATGGCATCTATCGAAAAGTCAGCTTTTTTGACCTGGGCAGCGAGCCGCCGCCCATCTATGGCCGGGCCCGCGAGCCGGAGAGCAACGTTGGCCCGCGCCGCTCCGTCAGCCTGATGGCTCCCGGCACCAATATCCAAACCATCAACCCCGACGGCAGCCGCAGCAACCCCACCACGGGGACGAGCTTTGCCGCGCCCCATGTCACGGCGATGGTGGCGCTGTTGCAGGAATATGGCGATCGCCAAATCCGCGAACAGCAGCCCAACTGGAACCTGGATGCCCGCCGCCATGAAGTGATGAAGGCGGTGATGATGAACGCGGCAGATAAGATTCAAGACCGGGGCGATGGTTTGATGCTGGGCATGACCCGCACCGCCGTCAACAAGCAAAACCGCGACTGGCTCAGTTCCGATGCCTACACAGACGAAGCCAAGCCCCTGGATGCCGATATGGGCACGGGCCATCTGCACGCCTATCGGTCGCTAATCCAGTTCGGTTCAGGTCAGTTTTCGCCCGATGCTCCTGTGCCGCCCATCGGCTGGGACTATCGCACCGTCGGCACGGGACGGGAAGCGCCCGCCTATCGGGACTATGTGCTGGAGCGGCCGCTGGTGGCAGGCAGCCACGTCGCCATCACCCTCGCCTGGAACCGCGTGGTGAACCTGAAGGACACCAACCGCAACGGGCTGTACGATATCGGCGAGACCTTTGAAGACAAGGGGTTGAATAATCTGGATATTTACCTGATGCGGGCAGAGGATGAGCGGGAGGGCGATCGCATCTGGTCTTCCGTCAGCGCCGTAGATAGCGTGGAGCATATCTTCCACCCGATTCCTGAAACGGGGCGCTACAAAATCCGCGTCGTCTATCGCGATCGCGTCAACACGCCCACCCAAAACTACGCCCTCGCATGGTGGACAGTTCCAGCACAGTAAACATAAAACATACAGACCTCCGACTTCTTGAAGAAATTGGGGGTCTAAGCAAGAAGTCGGGAACCTAGCCGCTACTCGATAAAGTGCCAGATGCAGGGATAGCGATAGGGACGCTCCAGGTTGCTGGCGGATTGCACCATTGCAATGATCGGCATGATCACGCTGACTATGATTAGTCCGATCAGAAATGGAATGCCGATCAGCACAAACGACAGCACAAAGAAGATGATTCCCCAAATCAGCACCGTCAGGTAAAAATTGATGGCTTCCTTGGCGTTGCCTTGCACGACGGGATCTTCGGACACCAAGAGAAACACAATCGGCACAGCAACCGATACCAACGAGTAGCTAATCAACTGCGATCCGTGACACAGAACAGAGTAAAGCTTTCGTTTTTCTAGATCAGTCATGGGGGTGAAGAGTCGAGTCAGGGGTACTATTAGCTCCACCAGATAGGACGGCTTTTCCGGCGATCGCCCACGATTTGGACGGGCTTGCTACGATAAAGGTTGCTTGCTGTATTGCTTCTTATTTGTTTCTAAATATTTGCTTCTGAGTCTTTGCTGGCATGACCACCGACCTCCAGACCGAAATCGCGACTGCTGTTGACCAGCGGCGCAACTTTGCAATTATTTCTCACCCCGACGCAGGGAAAACGACGCTGACTGAAAAGCTGCTGCTGTATGGAGGCGCGATTCACGAAGCGGGCGCGGTGAAGGCCAAGCGGGCACAGCGCCATGCCACCTCCGACTGGATGGAAATGGAGCAGCAGCGGGGCATCTCCATCACCTCCACGGTGCTGCAATTTGACTACAGCGGCTACACCATCAATCTGCTAGACACGCCCGGCCACCAGGACTTTAGCGAAGACACCTACCGCACGCTGGCCGCCGCCGACAATGCGGTAATGCTAGAAGACGCAGCCAAGGGTCTGGAACCACAAACCCGCAAGCTGTTTGAGGTGTGCCGGATGCGGGGCATTCCCATCTTCACCTTTTTCAATAAGCTGGATCGGCCTGGGCGCGAGCCGCTGGAGCTAATGGACGAAATTGAGCAGGAGTTGGGGCTGCAAACCTATGCGGTGAACTGGCCCATCGGCATGGGCGATCGCTTCAAAGGGGTTTACGATCGCCGCAAACAGCAGATTCATCTATTTGAGCGCACGGCCCACGGCAGCCGCGAGGCCAAAGATACGGTGGTGGATCTGGGCGATCCGCGCATCGAAGATCTGCTCGAAAAAGACCTGTATTACCAGTTCAAAGAAGAACTAGAACTGCTGGAGGCAGCGGGCACAGAGTTTGACCTGGCGCAGGTTCATGCGGGCAAGCTAACGCCTGTCTTTTTTGGCAGCGCCATGACCAACTTTGGCGTGGAGCTATTTTTGGAATCCTTCCTGGACTATGCGCTGAAGCCTGGTTCTCGCCGCAGCACTCAGGGCGACATCGACCCGACCTATCCCGAATTTTCTGGGTTTGTGTTCAAGCTGCAAGCCAACATGGACCCCAAGCACCGCGATCGCATCGCGTTTATCCGGGTCTGCTCTGGCAAGTTTGAAAAAGACATGGTGGTGAACCACGCCCGCACGGGCAAGACGGTGCGCCTGTCTCATCCACAAAAGCTGTTTGGGCAGGGGCGACAGTCCCTCGATGAAGCCTATCCCGGCGACGTGATTGGTCTGAACAATCCGGGTATGTTTGCCATTGGCGACACGATTTACAACGGCAAAAAGCTGGAATACGAAGGCATTCCCTCCTTTTCGCCAGAACTGTTTGCCTATTTGCGAAACCCCAACCCCAGCAAGTTCAAGCAGTTTCAAAAGGGGGTCAACGAGCTGCGGGAAGAGGGCGCAGTGCAGATTATGTATTCCACGGACGAGTCGAAGCGGGAGCCGATTCTCGCCGCCGTGGGGCAACTCCAGTTTGAGGTGGTGCAGTTCCGCCTGCGAAATGAATACAACGTGGAAAGTCTGCTCGATCCGCTGCCCTATAGCGTGGCCCGCTGGGTGGGGGGCGGCTGGGCAGCACTGGAAAAGGCGGGTCGCCTGTTCAACACGGTGACGGTGAAGGATAGCTGGGGTCGTCCGGTGCTGCTGTTCAAAAACGAGTGGAACTGTCAGCAGGTGGAAGGGGAACATCCAGAACTGGATCTGCGGGCGATCGCCCCGGTTGCGTCGGGTCAGGAACCCGCAGCAGTGTGATTCAGAAACCCGCAGCAGTGTGATTTTAGCCTAATAGCCGCGCGATCGCGTGTAATTTCCGTATTTTCTGGGAAGCCTAGAGGCAAGCTGCATTTTTCCAAGTTGCACTTTTCTCTGGGCCGGTTTGCGAATAGCCCCTATGCTTGGGTTAGGGATTGTGTAACTTTCTCTAACGCACGACTAGCAAAGTATTTTAACGAGCCTTAGCGCTTGACTCAGCCTTTGGGCTAGATGATCCTTTGAGCCACGCCAGCGAGGAGCGGATATGAGCGAGCGGTCAAAATTGCCTGTATCGTCCGGGTCCACAGGCGCGGCGGCGCGGGCGCTGCTGGATGCGGGGCTGGCAGCGCTGAAGCGGCAGGAATATGGCACGGCGATCGCCCATCTGGAAAGCCTATTTCGCACGCCCGCCGAGCGCTCGGTGCAGCTTAAGGCGCGAATGGGGCTGGTGATGGCCTACGAAAAATCGGGCAACGTGCAGGAGGCGATCGCCCTCTGTCAAACCCTCAGCAACAGTTCCCATGTGCAGACCCGCCGCTGGGCCGCCAAAGCCCTGGCAGAGATTGCCCAGCGCCATCC
>NZ_DVEA01000132.1:0-6111 GCF_015295965.1 Thermoleptolyngbya sp. M55_K2018_002 | reverse complement strand
CGATTCAAGTATCGGTTCAAATCCCCCCGCACGATTTCATGCCCGTCAAGATTCCAGATCTTCAATTAGCTTGGGAACGCCTGCCGTCAGCACCTCATGGCCAGTCAGCGTGACCAGCACATCGTCTTCAATGCGGATGCCGATGCCGCGCCAGCGTTCGGGCACGTCGGGCTGTCCTTCGGCGGGGGTGATGCCGGGGCCGATGTAGATGCCCGGTTCAACCGTCGTGACGTGGCCCGGCTCCAGGTTGTGGGCCGTGTCGCCGTGGGAATAGACCCCCACGTCATGCACGTCTAGCCCTAGCCAGTGCCCGGTTTTGTGCATGTAGAAGGGCTTGTATTTCTCTTCTTTGATAATTTCTTCGATATCGCCCTGGAGCAGCCCCAAATCCATCAGACCCTCCACAATGACGCGCACGGCGGTATCGTGCATCTGGCTGTAGGGATTGCCGGGGGCCACCTGGGCGATCGCCGCGAGTTGGGCCCGCAGCACAATGTCGTAGAGGATGCGCTGCTCCTCGGTGAACCTGCCGCTAATGGGGAAGGTGCGCGTAATGTCCGAGTTGTAATATTCGTAGGCGCAGCCCGCGTCGATCAGCAGCAGATCGTGTTCCTGCATCTGGCGCGTGTTTTCGGTGTAGTGCAGGATGCAGGCGTTGGCTCCGGAGGCGACGATGGAGGGATAGGCCGGGCCCAGTGCGCCGCTGCTCCGAAAGGTATGCTCGATTTCGGCCTGCACCTGGTATTCATAAACGCCGGGTTTGGCGTAGGCCATTGCCCGGTTGTGGGCGGCGACGGCAATCTCGGCGGCTTTTCGCATCCGCTCTAGCTCTGCGGGCGACTTGATCTGGCGGAGGGAGTGCAGCGTCGGGGCCGGATCTTCGATGGCGATGGGGCCCGTGCCGCGCCGGGGATAGCCGCGCATCAGCCGCTGCCACAGTCCGAGGATTTTGTCGTTAAAGCGGCGATCGCGCCCCAGTCGGTAGTAAATCCGGTCAGCTTTTTCGACATATTGCGTTAGCTTTTCGTCCAGTTCCTCAATCGGATATACCGCGTCGGCTCCAAAGCGCTCTTTGGCAGCCTCCACACCCACGCGATAGCCCGACCAGGTTTCCTTCTCCGGGTCTTTGGGTCGCACAAACAGCACAAAGCGATGTTCCTCATGGTGCGGAGCCAGCACGGCCACGGCTTCTGGCTCGTCGAACCCGGTCAGGTAAAAGAAGTCGCTGTCTTGCCGAAAGTTGTATTCGACATCGTTGTGCATCACGGCTTGGGGCGCACTGCGGAAAATCGCCGTGCCCTTGCCAATTTTGTCCATCAACTGCTGGCGACGCTGGGCAAATTCTGTCTGCATGGGAAGGGGGGAACGGAGGGATAACTGGCTGAGCCGCCCGACGCGGCGACCGGGACGACGCTGCCGCTGATAAATTCCATGCTAACGAGCGATCGCCCTAAAATCTGTAGCTCAGCAGTTCAATTCGGGCCCCTTCCGACGGCAGTTCTGAGCGGCGTAGCGTGATCGTGTCGCCGGGTCGCCGCACGGGCACGCCTTCCATCAGTGCCAGAAATTCGTCTACAGGCGAGATGTCGCAGGCATTGGGATCAGCCGCCGCTGTCCGGAAGTGCGTCGGCACGATGATGCGCGGATTCAGCCCCAGCACGGCCTGTCGAGCCTCCGCCGCGTTGTAGGCCTTGGGGCCGCCCCCCACGGGCACAAACAGCACGTCCGGTCGCCCGATCAGGATTTGCTGCTCGACTTCGATGGGAGCCGCCGCGCCGCCCATGTGCGCCAAGATCAGCCCGCTCTGGTTCCAGCGCCAGGTGACGTTAAACCCAAAGCGCCGCCCGCCCTGGCGATCGTGGGGCGATCGCACGCCCTGGATCTGCACACCGCGATACTCATAGATGCCCGGCTCTGCCAGCAGGCGCGGACTGCCGGGGAGTCCCTCCAGGGAACCCTCGTCAAACAGACGGCTGCTAATCATCACCAGGTCAGCCGCAACACGGGGGGGGCGATAGCCCTTGGTGCAGCCAATCGGGCGAAACGGGTTAACCAAAATTCGCAGGCCGCCGCCCGTAAACAAAAAGCAGGTGTGTCCCAACGCCTGAATCGTCACCGCATTGCTGGTCTGGGCTTGGGCTTGCTGGCTCTGGGATAGGCCGACGGTGGCGGCCGCCGCTGCCAATCCGCTGCCTGCATATTGAATCAACGTGCGCCGCTTCATGGTCTCCTCAGGGAAATGGGTAAGGCGTAGGGTGGGGGCGAGGGGATTGGGCTGTCGGTGGGGCCTGGCTCTTGGGTCTGGCTGGTGCAGCCTAACTATCCCTGGGCGATCGCCCCAGCCCATCCTCGCCGCAAAATTTGCATCTTTAAGCTTACAGTGATTGAGGCGATCGCCCAAAAGTTCCAATCGACGAGCAATGCGCCCCAGATCCCCGGCCCTTTACCTCAGCCTTCCATCAGCAGCGGCCGGAAGCCGTGCTTCAGCGACACCTGCCCAATGAGATCCATCTTCTCCAGCGTGATCTGGTTGCGCCCCCAGGAAAAATTGGTGTAGAGCTTCTCAAACTCCAGCAGCATGGACTCGGCAAAGCAGGCAAACAACTGGCGGGCCGGCACGTCCATGTTGACGATGTTCATGATTTTCCAGTCGATATCCAGCGAATGCTCCACGATGCCGCCGTTCAGCACATGCACGCCAGGATGCTGAACCTTCGTACCCAGGTTTTTGGGATAGCCGCCGTCGATCAGCAGGCAGGGCTGCTTCAGCGTGGTCGGGTCGATCTCCACGCCCTTGGGCATACTAGCCACCCACACGATGATGTCAGCTTCGGGCAGCGCCTCTTCTAGCGCCATGATTTTGCCGCGCCCCAGTTCTGCTTGCAGATTTTGCAGCCGCTCCTGATCTCGCGCAATCAGCAGCAGTTCTTTCACATCCGCACGTCCATTCAGCCAGCGGCACACCGCACTGCCAATGTCGCCCGTCGCGCCGCAAACCGCCACCGTCGCCTCCGATAAGTGAATCCCCACTTGCTTAGAAGCCTGCTCGACCTGGCGGCAGATGATGTAGGCGGTGTGGGTGTTGCCAGTGGTAAAGCGGGCAAAATCTAGCGTCACATCGCGCACCTGCTGAATTTGCGACAGGTTAAAATTCTCAAAAATAATTGAGGAAAAGCCGCCCAGTGCCGTGATGTTAATGCCGTGCTTTTGGGCGTGGGCCATGGCATTAATCACTTTGCGAGTGGCGGCTTTGATGCGGCGCGTTGCCAGCATTTCCGGCAAAAAGCAGGATTCCACATACTTGCCCTCGATCACCTGCCCAGTGGCGCTGGTGACCTTGATGTGATCGACGATTTGCGGCGGCGCGCTGCACCAAAAATCAAGCCCCTGATCGGCGTATTCGGGATAGCCCAGATCGCGGGCGACAGCTTGAGCGTGTTCCAGACTTGTCAGATGACCAATTAGACCAAACATTCAATATGCTCTAGGTTGCGAAAGGTAGGGCCCGGTGGGGCGAGAGAGAGGGGAAGATTGCGCCTGTGGCAAAGGGTGATTCTCGTAGGGAGTGCTTCGAGAATTGCCCTTTTCACAGACACGCCAAACAAACAGGACTGACGCACTTGCGATCAGTTTTCTAGATTTTGGACGATGTCTCTTGGGCTGTGCCTGCGAGAAGTCGTCCAACTGCGTAAGTCCTAACAGAAATCAGGGGACTTAACGTTCAGTGTCAGGCTAGGCAGTGTCTTAAAACTTTCTAGGTCGCTGATTGCCCTGAGTCGATCCCCCTAAATCCCCCTTAACAAGGGGGACTTCCGGAGCGGTTTTGTCCGTTTCCCCCCTTCTTAAGGGGGGCTAAGGGGGGATCAAAAGGTTTTAAAGCACGCCCTAGGATGCACCGTCGCGCCAAAAAACAAATTGAAGGTTAAGAAATCTCAAAGAGAATACTACACAAAAATGATTCCCACTGGCAGGGGCCAAAGGATAGAGTCGGCCATCAACCCAGAGCACATCAACCCAGATCACATCGATCCAGATTCAGTCGATCCAGATTCAGTCGATCCAGATTAGTCGATCCAGATTAGTCAACCCAGATCAAGCTGTCTGTGGATTAGGATAGGGACACATTTTAGTCTCTCGTCAATGCGTATCCAGTACACTACCAATGCTCGCGCAGAGCGTGAAGCGTTAGAAAAACTCGCCCCTCCCCCGGCCGTCGTCTGGGTCAATGAATTTAAGTCCGAAGCTGTCAAGCCTTTTTTGGAGCAATTTAACCGAGCAGTAGAATCCCTCCAGCCTGTGGTTCCGGTGCTGATCGATTCCTATGGCGGCGAAATCGACACGCTGATGGCGATGGTCGATATTTGTCGCTCGTCGCCCAAGCCGATCGCCACGGTTGTCATGGGCAAGGCCATGAGCGCGGGAGCGATTCTCCTTTCTTGCGGCTGGCACGGTTACCGCTATGCCGCCCCCAATAGCCGAATCATGATCCACGACTGCCTCACCGTCACCTTTGGCAAGGCCGGCGAGATCATTGCCGATGCCGACGAAGTGAAGCGGCTGAATGCCCTGCTGTATCAAATCCTGGATGAAAACTGCCAGAAGCCGCCCGGCTACTTTGTCGAGCAGGTGCATCAGCGGGGCCATGCCGACTGGTATCTCACCCCAGAGCAAGCCTTGGCGCACAACCTAGTGCATCATGTGAAGATTCCGACGCTCCAGGTGAATTTGTCCACGACCTATGAGTTTTTAGGGTAGCGGGGTGACGGCGGCTCGTGAGCTTCGTCGAACAAGGTGACGGGGCGAGAGAGGGAAAAAACGAAGAACGAAGAACGAAAAACGAAGAACGAAAACCGGAACTTCTTCGTTCTTCGTTCTTCTCTCTTCTCTCTTCCCTCTTCCCTCTTCCCTAAATCCTTCACTGCGCTAGTCCTACTCGACTCAGCAGCGGTGCGGCACTCAAAAGCGTTTGCGTATACGGGTGCTGCGGGTTGGCAAATAGCTCAGCGGTTGGGCTGAGTTCGACGATTTTGCCTGCATTCATGACGGCAATGCGATCGCACAAAAACCGCGCCAGCCAGAGGTCGTGTGTGATGAACAGGTACGTCAGGTCAAACTCCTGCTTGAGGTGCAGCATCAGATCCAGCACTTGTGACTGGACGCTGGCATCGAGCATACTCACGGGTTCGTCGCAGATCAGCAGCCGGGGGCGGGTGATTAGGGCACGGGCGATCGCCACTCGCTGCTGCTGCCCACCCGACAAATCGCCCGGATAGCGCTGGGCATAGTCTTCGGGCGGCGTTAGCCCCACCCGCTCCAGCATTTGCCACACCTGCTGCCTCGCGCCCACTGCGTCTGCCAGGTCGTGAATCAGCAGCGGGTCGGCGATGCTCTCGCCCACCGTCATCAGCGGATTCAGGCAGGCGTGGGGGTCTTGAAACACCATCTGCATCTGCCGTCGCTGTTTTCGCAGATCTTCCCGCGAGAGGTGCGTCAGGTCTTGACCCAAAAACTCAATCCGGCCGCCCGTCGGCTCCACCAGCCGCAGGATCGTCCGCGACAAGGTGCTTTTGCCGCAGCCCGACTCGCCCACCAGTCCCAAAATTTCTCCCGGATACAGATCGAGCGAGATGCCGTCTACGGCGCGGATGGCGGTGTCTTTCTTGCCTGCTAGGAGTTTGGCAACGAGGTTGGATTCCAGGGTGTAGTGTTTTTGGAGGTTTTCGAGCTTGAGGAGGGGCGCTTCTGTGGGTTCGGGGGTGAGCGGTTTAGAGGATTGGGGGGTTGCCTGGATGTGGAGGGCAGACTGGAGGAGGGACTGGGTGTAGGGGTGCTGGGGCTGGGTGAGGACGGTGGCGGTGGGGCCCGTTTCCACCACCTTGCCGTCGTACATGACGGCGATGCGATCGCAGTATTCGCCCACCAGCGCCAAGTCGTGGGAAATTAGCAGCAGCGCCATATCGCGTTCCTGGCAGAGGCGGGTGAGTTCCTGCAAAATTTGGGCAGACACGGTGACATCCAGGCTGGTCGTGGGTTCGTCGGCGACGATCAGCTTGGGGTTGAGCAAGAGCGCCAAGGCGATCGCCACGCGCTGCCGCATCCCGCCGCTAAATT
>NZ_DVEA01000355.1:0-6124 GCF_015295965.1 Thermoleptolyngbya sp. M55_K2018_002 | reverse complement strand
CAGAAATCTTGGCTGAAACCGAGAGCGATCGCCCGCCGTTGAGCTTCACCGTTAGGTGTATGCTCATCCCTCTGCCAAAGAGCAACCCTCGTATGTTTCGGCATTAGAAGGCTTTGACGCGACCTTCCCTGTTTTCGCAAACCGATGTACTATTGCGGTGACGGGATCTTAGACAAAGATGCGACCAATCTTGACCATAGAAGACTTATGTATTGAAGCAGCCAGATTTGCTGAAATAGAATCTGTCTACGATGAACCTAGTCTTTATGGTGTGACTGATGGAAAAGCCGTCGGAACTTATCTTGAACCGACATTCCGCAGGTTGACTTTAAATTATGAGTATGCTTCCAAATCCTGTTTTTCAGAAGCGCCTATTGACAAGACTTGTGGGTATCAACGCTAAAGTTCATGGCTGTGTAGAAATGTTGCGATAGAAATCTGTGTTAGAAAAGTACATATTTTCGGGTTGCTTGTCCATAAGACTTTCAGCGATCGGCAGGGCAACGCACAACTAAAAATATCTGTCAACCTGCGGAATATAGGCTGTATGTGCCTTTGTTACTGGCGGCCATCCATCGGTGGAAAGGGCGACGGCTCTATCTGGCGCTCGATACCACGGTGCTGTGGAATCGCATTGCATGATTCACTTGTCCGTGAGCTGTTGTGGACGAGCCGTACCCCTGCTATGGCGGGTTTTGGAACACCCCAGTGCCACCGTCAGGACTGAGCGATATCTCCCGATGTTTCGCTTAGCCCATCGGCTGTTGCAGTCCCACCCCGATGTGATGGTTTTAGCCAACCGAGGGTTTGCTAAACCTACCCAGGGCATGATTATTCAACTCGACGGTCTGCGTACTCAGGTTGACCCTCATTGGAGTCGGGGCATTAGCTATCTCAAAATCGGTCTCCGCTGGCTCAAGGGAGGGGTCAACAAAGGGCGGCCACTGCTCACACCGATTGGCCCTCTTTACTGTTGACCCTGAACCCTGTTTTGCCTCTAAACAAGCTGAAGCCCAGTATTATGACCGTATCTGGTTCTCTAGAATTCAATCCATGCGCTGTCAGTTACCCCATTGGGAGGCTGCCTAAAGATGTGTCAGGCAGACATCCAGCTATTCAGGCAAACTTATGAGGTAAAAGTGTGTAAGTGGTATAGTGTCAAGTCTATTGACATTACTCCGTCATTTCTGTTGCTTGATAGCTATCCACTGGCTTCCAGCCCCAAGCGGGCACGTAGTAACTTGCAACGATCGCCAGCATGAGCCACCAGAGCGTGCTGACCTGGGGGCGATACCATACTGTGTCTACGAGTCCGTGGAAGAGCATTCCGACCACGGTGGCGATCGCCCCCATTAGCCAGAATCCATCCGGGTTTGCGGCGGCGCGGAGGCGCTGAAGTTGCGTCCAGGCTTGGTGAAACGTGACCAACAGGAGCCAGAGAAACACGGTTAACCCAATGACTCCCGTTTCCACCAAAATTTCCAGCAGGATGGAATAGGCGCTGAGCGCCGAAAAACCCGCCCGTTGATAGCGTGGATAGACCTGGTTAAAGGCATCGTTGCCGGGGCCAATGCCCAAAATGGGGCGATCGCGGATCATGTCTTGCACCGCAGCCCACACGTTGAGCCGGAAATTGTTGCTGCTGTCTTGCCGCCCCATAAACATACTAAGGACGCGATCGCGCAGTGGGGCAACCGTCGCCACAGCCAGCACGACGAACGCCGCCGACACTCCCAACACCAACGGGATAGCCCAGCGTCGCCAAAACTGCGGCAAATAGCGGCTAAACCAGTGCGCCAGCAGCAGCACCAGCGCAAACCCTGCCATCACAAAGCCAATCCAGCCGCCCCGGCTAAAGGTCAGCACTAGGCAGGCAGCATTCAGTCCCGTCATCAGCAGCGCCAGCGCCTTGGGGAGCCAGCGCCGCCACGCAAACACCGCCGCCGCGCTCAGCATCACCGCTGGCAAAATGTAGGCCGCCAGCAGGTTGGGGTTGCCCAAGTAGCTATAGACGCGGGTCGTTTTTGCCAGGGTGGACCCCGCATCCACCCAGGTGGCCAGGGCAGGAGCGCCAAAGAACCACTGTCGGATACCCTCGACGCTCACTGCCAGCGCCGTGAGCAAATACACTGCGATGACCCCAGCCCGAATGCGGGGCGATCGCAGCACTCGCGCCAGCAGCGCAAACAGCAGCATATACAGCGTCAGCTTGATCAGCCCTGAAATGGCTGCTGTCCGCACAGGCGAAAGCGCCGTCGCCGCCACCGATACCAGCCAATACAGCAGCACCAGCAGATGAATCGGCGTTAAACCCAGTCCTTCATCATCCGACAGCGTGAGCAGCAGCCAGTAGCCGCCGCAGGCAATCAGCAGTACGCCAATCAGCGCCGTAGACACAAACGGAGCCAGCCCAAACACAATCGCCGCCAGCACTGCCCCGATTGGGTCTGCCCACTGCATGAGCCAGCTTCCTCTGCGCCAGCCCCGCAGCGCCCCGACCCAACTGTGCAGCAGGCTAGAGCGAATCCAAGTCGGCAGGGGCGTGGTCGTCAGCGTGAGTTGGTTCCAAACGTTCATGGGAAGTGGGGGGCGGAGTCATTTAAGGAACGGACGATTCTGCAAACTCTACAGCATTTCTTGCAGGGTGAGATCGCGCTGTCCTGCAAAGACGAAAGTTTCGTAGCTTTCTGCGTAGCTTCATAGTTTCAAAAGCTTCTTCAAAAGCTTCAAAAATGCTGCATAAATATCCTGCATCAGGTCTATGGTGCCACCTGAGAAAAAGTTTTGATCGCAAGAAATTTTTCTCGCTTGAGCAGACTAAAACGAGCGCACAAGCGGAATCTTGCACGCTCGACAAGTTGTAAGATACTGAGCCACTAGTTCATTGCAGAACGAGACAAGCTGCAACGAGTCTGGTTAACGCTAGGGCCGACCCTGCTAAGGCCGACCCTCAGGCTGGCGCAAAACGCCGCCCTAGTGCTGCGTCAACGTTATAGATTAGGGTTTGTAATAGATTAGGGTTTGTAGTGAGCGCTCTAGCGCTAAAGCGCCGACTACAAGCTGAGGATCAACCCTAAAATCAAGCTTTGACAAAGCACTAGTCGTCCAGATCCAGCACGTCGTCGTCATCATCATCCAGGTCGTAGCTGTTGTCTTCGCCCGCCATCAGCTCGTTAATTTCTTCTTCGTCGTCTGAGAAGTCGAAGTCGCCGCTTTCGCGAGCCAGCAGCCGCCCTGTTCCTTCCAGCCAGTCCAAAATAGACGCATCGCGCTGGAGGGGAATCACTTCGGCCGGTTGGTTGCGGGGAATTTCACGCAGAGCAGGGTTACGCATTGTCCTTTTCAAATCTCTATATACTCTTTAGTGTAATCCGTCACGGATGAGACGGATGGAACTTGACTAAAACGATGAGTTTTGGATAGCTTAGGCGATCGCCCTCGTCCCTTTCCCCATCAGCCTTTCAGCATCAAAGCGTTTACTTAGCAGGCGCACCTATGACCCTTGGCAAAGCGGAACTTTTGCAGGCGATCGCCGGAAAAAATCGGGGCTTGTTGGCCTCCGAAGCCGACAACCTGGCGATCCTGGCGGCAGTGGCTCGACTGGAAGAATTTAACCCCACGCCGCGACCGCTCGAAGCCGCAGAAAAGCTCGACGGCAACTGGCGCTTGCTTTACACTACCAGCACTGAACTGTTGAGCATTGGGCGCTTCCCCGTCCTGACGCTGGGGCAAGTTTATCAGTGCATCCGCGTCAAGACGCAGCAGGTGTTTAACATTGCCGAAGTCACCAGTCTGCCGCTGCTGGAGGGCTTGGTCAGCGTTGCGGCTCGGTTTGATCCTGTGAGCGATCGCCGCGTGGATGTGGGCTTTGAGCGGGGCATCTTTGGGCTACAGCGGCTAATCGGCTATCGCAACCCCAGCCAGTTCATTCAGGACATCCAGAGCGGCAAACGCTTCGCCGCCGCCGATTTTCGGATAGACCCCGGCAATCGCAAAGGCTGGTTGGACATTACCTACCTAGACGACGACCTGCGGATTGGGCGAGGCAACGAGGGCAGTGTGTTTGTGCTGACTCGAGTTTAGAGGTTTGTCAGGTTAGCGGGTCGCCAGGGGTTGGAAGGGAGGCACTATGGGGCGATCGCCCGTTATGCGGATTTCTCAGGGACAGCTTAACCTGCTGGATCTGTGTCCACGCCAGTTTCAGCACGTCTATCTCGATCAGCTTGCTGCACCGCCCAACCCCGACCAGCAGGAAAACCTCGACTGGGGCAGCCAGTTTCACCTGCTGATGCAGCAGCGAGAGTTGGGGCTGCCCATTGCCGCGCTGACTCCGGCCGATCCGGCCTTGCAGCGGTGCGTATGGGAGTTTGTGGAAGCTGCGCCAGACGTGTTTGCGCCCAATCCCGACCAGCAGCGTCAGAGCGAACACCGCCGCAGCTTGCTGTTTCAGGGCTATCTGCTGACGGTGGTGTATGACCTGCTAGTGCAGCAGCCAGGCAAAGCTGAAATCCTAGACTGGAAGACCTACGGCAAACCCAAGCAGCCGCAATGGCTGGCGCAACACTGGCAAACGCGGCTCTATCCCTTTGTGCTGGCGGAAACGAGCGACTATGGGCCAGAGCAAATCACGATGACCTACTGGTTTGTGCGGGCAACGCCACCGGGCACATCGACCCCGCAGCCGCAGCGGTTGGCGTTTCCCTACAGCCGAGCGGCCCATGAGCAAACTCGTCAAGACCTGAGCGAACGACTGCAACGCCTGACCCACTGGCTAGAGCGCTACGACCAAGGCGAGCCATTCCCCCGCCAGCAGGATTTGCGAAACGACTGCGCCCTCTGTGGGCCGGGCATCCGCTGTTGGGGCGATTCCCAACCCACCGCCAGCCCGTTGCTGCCGCTGCCAGACCTGAGCGCGATCGCCGAAATCCCCCTGGATTCGTGAGTAGACGTGCCACGCTGCGGATCGTTCGTCAAGGTTCGGATACAAAAGTTTGTAAATCTTGGGCAATGTTGTTACAGTGCAGGTATAGAAGGAGCTAGGGGTTGGGGATTGAGAGTTTGGGAGGAATCCGCCTGATAGCGGATTTCTGACCTGAGCGCGACTCATCTTTATGGCTGCCTTTCTGTTCCTCCCACCTCACACACCTGCACTGAGCCATGCGACTTTTTGGACTGATTCCCACGCCGCCGCCGCTCCGCCCGAAGTCCAACGTGTATGACCTAAAGGCCCGACTGGACTGGGGCGAACCCGCGCTGACAATTATCGACGTGCGCGATCGCCCAGAGTTCAACGCTGCCCATATCGAGGGCGCAGTCTCCATTCCCGCTGGGGAATTGGTGGACACGGCGCTGATTTATCTGGAATTGGAGCGCGATCTCTACGTCTATGGCTACACGGACGAGGAAACGGCGATCGCCGCTGCCCAACTCCGCGCTGCCGGGTTCCTCAACGTGTCGGAACTGCGCGGCGGGATGCCAGCCTGGAAGGCGGTTGGGTTTCCGGTAGAAATCGCTAGGGCGATCGCAGCGTAGCAAAATCTGTCATCACGCCGTAGATTCCCCAAATCGCCATTGCCCGCAGATAGTGGCTGGCGCGAAACGTGCCCACTGCCGTAATTGCCTCTGGCGTGCGAAACTGCAAGCCGTTGTTGTAGATCTGACACACCACGGCTTCCGCCAGCCGCAGGGCTTCATCTGGCAACCCCATCTGCCACAGAAACGCCGCCAGCCCAAAGTTGATGCCCGTCCATACCTCCAGCGGGTGCGTATCCTTCGGGTTCACGGGCGATCCATCCGGCCGCAGCCCGTTGGCCGCGCCAAACTGACCACCGTGAAACTGGAGGAAGCACGCTTCATACACCGTCTTCAGGGCCGACCGGGCACAGTCCTCCGGCACTACATCTGGCAGCCCCAGCAGCCGCGCATAAAACTGCCCACACAACTGATCTGCCATTACCACGTCCGAACCACTGCCGCTGTCGAGCCGATAGTATTGCCCGTTCCACAGCGTCGGGTGGAAGATGGCGCGGGATTGGGTGAGCCATTCTTGCCATCGGGTTTCGGGGGAATCTGTGGGAGGGGGGGCGTTTGGGCTGGCGTGCTGATCTCTGGACTTTGCAAGGGC
>NZ_DVEA01000065.1:0-34432 GCF_015295965.1 Thermoleptolyngbya sp. M55_K2018_002 | reverse complement strand
CGAACCAGATCACCGCGCACCCAGCCCCGCGCCCCGGTTCGGGGGAATAGCACCTGATACCAGAGGCGGCCGTCAGAACTGGAGTTGACGGAGGTGATGATTTCGACGCGATCGCCCGGAAGTCCGTAATGCCGGATGGGGGCCGTGGTCGAGGGCAAATCGCGCACGTTGATGCGGCTGCCGGGGCTGGCGGTCAGCGTGGCCATTTCTGCCAGAGCCGCCAACGGAGCGAGGGCTATGAATGCCAGCGTCAGGGCAGTCGAGGTCAAAAATTTCGCAATAGCGTTCGCAATACCGGGGGTGAGTGAAAGCTTCATTCAGTCAAACCTCAAAAAAGCGTGAAAATAACAAAATTGGGGTCAAGACGGGACGTATGGGGGAAATAGGCGGGACGTATGCGGATCAAACCTGCAAACATGGAGTTTGCAATTTTGGCTCAGGCAGCCCTGTTAAATCGTTAAATCCAAGTGATTTAGCTACGTTTGGGTGATTTACGTCGATCTGCACATCAAAGAGATACCCAAAGTATTCAGGTTTTTACACGAAATCCACGACAAAATCTGACCCTTTTCACCGATTTTCTAGGGCGATCGCCCCCCTTGTAAAGTTCAGACCGCAAGCATTTCCAGAATATGCAGAAAGTCTTCAGGACAAAGATAAGAAAAAGAACCTGACGACTTTTGCAGGATGGCTAGAACTGGCGCGTCCAGTCCTGAAACCAGCGCTCGACGACGACCTTGGTCTGGGTAAAAAACTCGACCGCGTGCTTGCCCTGGCCGTGCAAATCGCCAAAGAAGCTCTCCTTCCAGCCGCTGAAGGGGAAAAAGGCCATCGGTGCGGCCACGCCGATATTGATGCCAATGTTGCCCGCTTCGGCTTCGTAGCGAAACTTGCGGGCGGCCGCGCCGCTGCTGGTGAACAGGCACGCCATGTTGCCCCAGTGGCCGCTGTTAACCAGGGCGATCGCCTCATCAATCGTCTCTACATGCAATAGCCCCAGCACCGGGCCAAAAATCTCCGTCTGGGCGATGCGGCTGTCGGGGCGCACGTCTTGCAGCAGCGTGGGGCGGACGAAACTGCCGGATTCGTAGCCGGAAATTTTGGGATTGCGCCCGTCGATCAGCGGCGTTGCGCCTTCGTCGATGCCCTGCTGGATCAGGTCAGAAATGCGATCGCGGCTTTGTAGATTAATCACCGGGCCCATCTGCACGCCCTGATCTAGCCCAAAGCCCACCACGCGAGACTTGGCCGCTTCTGCCATTGCCTCGGTGAAGGGTTCCCGCGCCCGCCCCACCGTCACCATCAGCGACGCGGCCAGGCAGCGCTGTCCGGCACAGCCAAAGGCGCTGTCTGCGGCGATCCGAATGGTGGAATCTAGATCGGCATCCGGCAGCACGATGATCGGGTTCTTTGCGCCGCCCTGACACTGCACCCGCTTGCCGTTCGCCGCCGCCCGACTGTAGACGTATTTCGCCACGGGCGACGAGCCAACGAAGCTAATGCCGCGAATCGCGGGATGGTCCAGAATTGCATCGACGGCTTCTTTTGCGCCATTGACCAGATTCACCACGCCGGGCGGTAGGCCCGTTTGCTCGATCAGCCGCATCACCTTTTGCAGCGTCAGGGGCACTTTTTCCGACGGCTTCAGGATGTAGGTATTGCCGCAGGCGATCGCATAGGGCAGAAACCAAAAGGGAATCATGCCAGGAAAGTTAAACGGGGCAATCGCCGCACACACGCCCAGCGGCTGGCGAATCATGAATTCATCAATGCCGCGCGCAATGTCTTCCGACACATCGCCCTGCATCAGCATGGGAATGCCGCAGGCCACTTCGACGTTTTCAATCGCCCGCTGCATCTCGGCTCTGGCTTCGGCATAGATCTTGCCGCACTCTAGCGTAATCGTCCGCGACAGGTCATCCAGGTTCTCTTCGAGCAGGCCCTTGAGCTTGAACAAATACTGAATGCGATCGCCCGCTGGCACGCGCCGCCAGGTTTGAAACGCTGCTGCTGCTGCCTGAGCCGCGTCATCCACCTCATGGGCGGGCGATAGCGGTACTTTCGCCAGCACCTCACAGGTGGCAGGATTCACCACATCTAAATAGTCGGTCGCCGCCGACGCGCACCACTGTCCATTGATATAGTTCTGCAATTGCTCTGCCATGCCGAAATGTCCTGCGTTTGATTCCTGCGTTCTGTTAGCGGTCTGCTCTTCAGGATAGCAGCGGGCGTAAGCCGGATAGGGAGTGGAGGGCGATCGCCCCGGCAAGCCAGAGTAAGAAAATGCGGCGAGTCAGGCTCAGGGCTTGCTGGATGCGTTCAGGCGTGATGGGACGCACGGGATCTGCCAACAGCGGCTTGTGGGTGACGTTGCCGCGATAGGTGTTTTGTCCGCCGACTTGCACATCCAGCGCAACGGCATAGGCGCATTCGCTCCATCCGGCGTTGGGGCTGGGGTCCTGGGGGGCATCGCGGCGACAGCGCTCTAGCACATGGCGGGGTCTGCCAGAGAGCAGCGCAATTGTCACTACCGTGAGGCGACAGGGTAGCCAGGTCAGCAGGTCATCCAGGCGAGCGCTGGCCCAGCCCAAGTATGTGTAGGGTGCGGCTCTATAGCCCACCATCGAGTCGAGGGTGCTGGCGGCTTTGTAGCCCAGGGCTAGCGGCACGGGGCCGAGCGGGGTAACCGATCCGGCGATCGCCCAAAACAGCGGAGCCGTTACGCCGTCGGTGGCGTTTTCGGTCACGGTTTCCAGCACGGCGCGGAGAATTTCGGATTCTGGCAGGCTTTCTGTATCGCGCCCTACGTAGCGGCTGAGGTGCGATCGCGCTTCGGGTAAGTGGCCCGCTGCTAGGGGACGCAGCACGTCTGCCGCCGCATCGCGCAGGCTGCGTCCGGCAAAGCAACTGGCCAGCAGGATCGATTCGATCGCCAGTCCCAGGAATGGGTGAACCGTGCGGCTGAGGTGAACGACCAGCCAGCCGACCCCGCCGCTGCCCAACACGAGGGCGATCGCCAGCAACACCCCCGCCGCCCGCTGCCATGCCACCCGTTGCTGCACGGATTCTGGCTCCGTCGTCAGATGCAGCCCGTCCTGCACCCAGCGGCTATAGCGACCGATGGCCCAGCCCATCAACTGCACTGGATGCAGCCAGTTCCACGGGTCGCCAATCAAAAAGTCTAGCAGGGCGGCGATCGCCAGCGGCAGGGCGGGGTTTTCCAAAAAATTCACGATAATTATCAATCCAGCGGCTTCCTCTATTTTCGGAGGAATCTGCGCCAATGGGGGCAAGGGGCTGAGAGGGGGCGATCGCCCTGAGGCTGCGACAGGGTGCGGTTCTGGTGGGCGACTGGGAGGATTGGAGAAGGCGGGCGATCGCCAAAAGCAATCCCGTCCAGCGGTTCAGACACTTTTTGTATTTTGTTCTCCTTTATATAGAAAAGAGTTTTCAAAAGTCTTTGAGAAGGTTTTTGAAGACTTCAAAGGCAGTCTAGCTCTGAAAGAAAATACAAGATGCTTTTTAGACTGTTTAGAACCGTTTAGAGACGTGAACTGATTTGTCAGACCCTTTCCTTTGGGCATCTGGCTCTTCATAATTCACACAGTAGCCGCGATTGCCGCCGCTACTTCTCTCCTCTCTCCAGTTTTCATCCCTTCACCAGGAGCTTGCCCGTGAAACTTGCGGTCTATGGAAAAGGTGGCATTGGTAAGTCCACCACCAGTTGCAATATCTCAGTTGCCCTTGCCCGTCGCGGCAAAAAGGTGCTGCAAATCGGCTGCGACCCCAAGCACGACAGCACCTTTACCCTCACGGGTTTCCTCATTCCCACCATCATCGACACGCTGCAAGAAAAGGACTATCACTACGAAGATGTGTGGCCCGAAGACGTGATCTACAAGGGCTACGGCGGCGTGGACTGCGTAGAGGCAGGCGGGCCGCCAGCAGGGGCGGGCTGCGGTGGCTACGTTGTCGGCGAAACTGTGAAGCTGCTCAAGGAGCTAAATGCCTTTGATGAGTACGATGTGATCTTATTCGACGTGTTGGGGGACGTGGTGTGTGGCGGGTTTGCTGCCCCGCTGAACTACGCCGACTATTGCATGATCGTCACCGACAACGGCTTCGACGCGCTGTTTGCCGCCAACCGCATCGCCGCCTCCGTCCGCGAAAAAGCCCGTACCCACCCGCTGCGCCTCGCTGGTCTGATCGGCAACCGCACCGCCAAGCGCGACCTGATTGATAAGTACATCGAAGCCGTGCCCATGCCCGTCCTGGAGGTGTTGCCGCTGATCGAAGACATCCGTGTGTCTCGCGTCAAAGGCAAAACGCTGTTCGAGATGGCGGAAAAAGACCCCTCGCTGAACTACGTCTGCGACTATTACCTCAATATTGCCGACCAAATTTTGGCTCGTCCCGAAGGGGTTGTGCCCAGCGACGCACCCGACCGCGACCTGTTTAGCCTGCTGTCTGATTTCTACTTGAATCCTAAAGAAGCGCCGAAGCGGGCCGAAGAGGAACTGGACTTGATGATGGTCTAGTGACGGATCGAGAGGTCAGGAGTGGGGGTCAGAGGTCAGGGAAAAGCCCGCAATTCTTTAGCTTTGCGGAAGATGACAGAAGGGGCGATCGCCACCCGATACTCTAAACTCTGTAGTTTGAATCCCTGAACCCTGACTCCCGAACCCTGACCCCTAATGAACGTTCAATACCTCCGCAAGTCCCTGAAAATCGCCTGGCTCACCTACTATCGCGAAAATCGAGAGTGGATCGCGCGGCTGGGCGTTTGGGTAGACTGTGCCGGACAGCGGCGACCCTCCTCTGGATTCATTTTGGGAACGCTCTCGACCCTAGAGCCACAGTTGACGAGCCTGCTGCCGCTGATTGTAGACCTCAGCAACGACCCCGACCGCATCATCCTGGCGCTAGGGCTGAATTTCAACCCCGACGACGAACTCGACGAACTGGACGACGACGCTCCCAAAATGCTCCCCAGCCGCACCCTCGCCTCCGAAACGCCCCTCGACCTGCCCGAAACCAAGCCCGCCAGCACGGTTCCCGCTGTCCGCCTGTCTTCCAAAATTGACGAAGCCTGTACGGGCGTGGGAGAGCGGGATTAACGGAGTGCCTAGAGTGATGGCTAGTTTACGTCACGTTACGCCAGCCCCCAATCCCTAATTCTTCTCTTCTCTCTTCAACATCCCAACCCCCCAATACTCGCCATGACCCTCGCCGATACTCAACCCCAAGCGCTGAACTTTGACTGCGAAACGGGCAATTATCATACCTTTTGCCCAATTAGCTGCGTCGCGTGGCTCTATCAAAAAATTGAGGACAGCTTCTTTCTGGTCATCGGCACCAAGACCTGCGGCTATTTCTTGCAAAACGCGATGGGCGTGATGATTTTTGCCGAGCCGCGCTATGCAATGGCAGAACTGGAAGAGGGCGATATTTCTGCCCAGCTAAACGATTACGAAGAGCTAAAGCGGCTGTGTGAACAGATTAAGCGCGATCGCAATCCGTCTGTCATCGTGTGGATCGGCACCTGCACCACCGAAATCATCAAAATGGATTTGGAAGGCCTCGCGCCCAAGCTGGAGGCAGAGATCGGCATTCCCATTGTCGTGGCCCGCGCCAACGGACTGGACTATGCCTTTACCCAAGGCGAAGACACCGTGCTGGCGGCAATGGCGCCCGCTGCCCCGACAAAGCGCCCGTGCTGGAATCGGAAAAGGCCGAGCGCAACGCCGTGCAGCGATTGTTGAACTTTGGCCGCAAACAGGAAGACGTGAAGGCGGAAGAGTCGGAATATGTGGATCATCCACCGCTGGTGCTGTTTGGCTCCCTGCCCGACCCGGTGGTAACGCAACTAACGCTGGAACTCAAGAAACAGGGCATCAAAGTCTCTGGCTGGCTGCCCGCTAAGCGGTTTACAGAACTGCCCGTGATCGAGGAGGGCTACTACGTCTGCGGCGTGAATCCGTTCCTGTCGCGCACCGCCACCACGCTGATGCGCCGCCGCAAGTGCAAGCTGATCGGCGCACCCTTCCCCATCGGCCCAGACGGCACCCGCGCCTGGGTGGAGAAAATTTGCTCTGTGTTTGGCATTGAGCCGAAGGGACTGGAAGAGCGCGAAGCCAAAATCTGGGAAGGGCTGGAGGATTACGTTTCTCTGCTACGCGGCAAGTCGGTCTTTTTCATGGGGGATAACCTGCTGGAAATTTCCCTGGCCCGCTTCCTGATTCGCTGCGGCATGACCGTCCCCGAAATCGGCATTCCCTATATGGACAAGCGCTACCAGGCGGCGGAACTGGCGCTGCTAGAGAAGACCTGTGCCGAAATGGGCGTGCCGCTGCCCCGCATCGTGGAAAAGCCCGACAACTATAACCAGATTCAGCGGATTTATGACCTGAATCCTGATCTGGTCATCACGGGCATGGCCCACGCCAACCCGCTAGAGGCGCGGGGCATTAATACTAAGTGGTCGGTGGAGTTCACCTTTGCCCAGATTCACGGCTTTGCCAACGCCCGCGACATCCTGGAACTGGCGACCCGCCCGCTGCGCCGAAACACCTCGCTGAAGGATCTGGGCTGGGACAAGCTGGTCAAGGAAGAGGCAAACGTGTAGGGCGCTTGTCCTGATCTAGCCCGAATCTGGGGCAACCCCTTGCAAAACTGATTCCGGCAGGATTTACGCAGTTGGATGATTTCTGGTGGGCCTTGTCTGTGAGAAATCATCGCGCAAAAAGTCTCCCGGAGAATCGATTCCTATAAAGCGCCGCTCGATTCTTCTGATTGCTTCTTCAATTTCAAGAAATAGCTCCAAGAGTATCGATCGATCACGCATACACCGCCTCTTGATCGATCCTGGCTTTGAGGAATTGATTCATGCCGTGCCAATAGCGAATCACGTCTACATCTCTGCCAAATTTTTCTTCCAACTCTGCCTTTAGGCTGGCGCGTTTCAGAATATCGGGCAGCATTTGCACCACGACATCAATATCGCTTTCCTCATGGGCTTCATTTCTGGCGACAGAGCCAAAGACCCCAATCTGACCTACCCCATAGCGTTGAGCGAGTTCGGGCTTGAGCGCTTTCAACTGAGCCAGAACTTCCTCTTTCGCAATCGGCTTCATTGAGCGGGTCGTCATTGTGATGCTCGGTAACGCTTGCTAGGTGGCTCTTGATGAGAATGCTCACCCACAATATTAACGCCATCAACGCCGCTTGCCGTTTGCAAGTTGCGTTCACGAAAACTAATGGAATGGCATCCGTCCCAGCCCTTATAGAATGGAGTATTAATGGAGTATTAAGCAGCGTCTCTCCATTGGGGCAATAAGGTTTTGATGTACACCTATGCGTTTGTCCTTCAGTCAACCGAGTCGATTGTGCTACCGGCGGGCATTAGCGGCGAGTTGATGCTGCTGTATGAACTTGGGGTGGGCGCGGTCGTGGAGCCGGGGCTGGACTTGGCCATGCTGGAGCAAAGCGATGAGCGGCTGATGCGGGCAGTCTTGCACCATGACCAGGTGATTCGCGAGGTGTTTGAGCAGGTTCCTGTGCTGCCGCTGCGGTTTGGCACGCAGTTTGTGTCGCAGGAAAAGCTGCTGGAGCATCTGCACGTTAATGCGGCTGGCTACCAGGCAACCCTGACGCGGCTGGTGGGGCAGGCCGAATATACGTTAAAACTATCGCCGCGATCGCCCGAATCTTCTGCCCCAAGCCCGCTGGCGACTGCTGGAACCGGACGCGACTATTTTCTAGCAAAAAAACAGCAATTTCAGCAGCAGCTTGATCGCCAGCAGCAGCAGCAAGCAGAACTGGAAGCAATTAAAGGGGCGATCGCCCAGGCCTATCCCGCGCTCCAGATCGACGCACCCCGCGATGGCGTAGAGCGGCTGCACCTGTTGGTCAGTCGAGAGGCGGAGCCTGCGCTGCGGGCGCAACTGGAAGAGTGGCGATCGCGCTGTCCTGGCTGGCACATGGCGCTGAGTGAGGCGCTGCCGCCTTATCACTTTGTGTAGTTTTTGGGTTGGGTTTGCGTAATTTCTGGGGCAAGGGCTGAAACAATACTCAAGCCCCCAAACCGCAATAGCTCCGCTCCTGAACCGACCTGGATTTCAGCCCCCAACCCAGGCAGTGTGGACGGGGCTATTGCCCTGATTGGGGAAGGCATGTTGATTTTGGATTTTGGATTTTGGATTGGCGATTTTGGATTGCGGGGCTTTTAGCAGTTTCATTCAGTTTCATTCATGGGGTGGCTTGGGCAGCTCAGGCGAATTCAAAAAAGGATCGCTCATGAAGGATCGCTCGTTAAGGATTGCTCACTGGCGAGATTGGGTAAAATTGCTCTGAAAATCTTCGTAAAATTGGCGTGAATGCTGGAGACTGGTCTGGCGGATGCGGGATTTCCTGCATAGAATTGCTCTGAGTGGCAGTTTGCAATGTGCTGCTGGAACGGCAGCGTGCAGATTGGCTCAATGCGCTCAGTTTTTCCTGTTCCTTGCAGTCCCCCAATTCCCAGACATCCTATGGCAGGTCAACTTTCTCCCTCTGCGTTCGTCCAGCGGCCCATTTCCTTTGGGACGGACGGCTGGCGCGGCATGATCGCAGCAGACTTTACCTTTGAGCGGGTGATGCAGGTTGCGCCACGGGCGGCGATCGCCCTAGAGCAGACGTATGGTGAACAAACCCAAAATCGCCTGGTGATTGTGGGCTACGATCGCCGCTTTTTGTCGCCGGAGTTTGCTCAGGTGGCGGCAGAGGCGCTACAAAAAGCGGGCTATGACGTATTACTGTCGGAATCCTTTGCGCCAACGCCGGCCTTTAGCTGGGCGGCAAAGCAGCAAAACGCCCTGGGGGCCGTGGTGATTACTGCCAGTCATAATCCTGCGGCCTATTCGGGACTGAAGGTGAAGGCAGGCTTTGGCGGGTCGATTCCGCCGGAGGTGACGGCAAAGATTGAGACGCTGCTGGGACAGGAACTTCCCTCCGTAGAGCAGCCGGGGACGCTGCAAACCTTTAATCCCTGGACGAGCTATTGCGAAGGGCTGCGGGCCAAAGTCGATGTGGAAAAGCTGCGGCAGGCGATCGCCACAGGCAAGCTCACCGTGTTTGCCGATGTGATGCACGGCGCAGCGTCGGGCGGGCTAGAGCAGCTTTTGGGCACGCCCATTCATGAGCTAAACGGCAGCGCGGATCCACTGTTTGGCGGCGGCGCACCAGAACCCCTGCCCCGCTACTTGCCCGACCTGCTCCACCAGATCCGGACCTATGAGCGGCGATCGCCCGATGAGCTAGTGGTGGGGCTGGTGTTTGACGGAGATAGCGATCGCATTGCCGCCGTCGATGGCGCAGGCAATTTCCTGAGTTCTCAAGTGCTGATTCCGGTGCTGATTCAACATCTCGCTACCCATCGCGGCTTCACAGGTGAAATCGTCAAAACCATCAGCGGCTCGGATCTGATGCCCCTGGTTGCCAAGCTGCACAACCTGCCCGTCTATGAAACTGCGATTGGCTATAAATACATCGCCGACCGCATGTTGGAAAGTCAGGTTTTTCTGGGTGGCGAAGAATCCGGCGGCATCGGCTACGGCAACCACATTCCCGAGCGCGACGCGCTGCTGTCGGCCCTGTATGTGCTGGAAGCCGTCGTAGACAGCGGCATGGATCTGAGCGACCAATACGCCGCGCTGCAAGCCAAAACGGGCTTTACCTCTGCTTACGACCGCATCGACCTGCCCTTGGCTAGCATGGACGTGCGATCGCGCTTGTTGAACCAGCTCAAGACCCAGCCCCCCCAGGCGATCGCTGGACAGTCGGTGCTGAGCATCCTGGATATCGACGGCTACAAGTTTCGTCTGGCAGATCAAAGCTGGCTGCTGATCCGCTTTAGCGGCACAGAACCTGTATTACGCCTCTATTCGGAAGCCGCCACCCCAGAGCGTGTGCAGCAAAACTTGCACTGGGCTAAGGACTGGGCCAACTCTGTTTCTGGCTAAATTTCTGGCTAAAACAGTCCTCCGTCTTCTCGTTAAACCTTCTGGTTAAACCTTCTAGCTAAAACAGTCCTCCGCCATACCAGCGAGGATTGGAGGTGCAACGGCTGATTCATGACTGATTCATCATTGGGTTCGTCCGCAGCGGCCGCTGCTCAAAGGCCCCACTCCAGCTATGGCAGTGGGGTTTTGCGATTCGGCATCCCGATATTTTGTGAGCAGGCTTTGTAAACCCTTGCTTTCTACGATCCGATCGGGAAAAATCGCTGAGTGGAGCGGGCTTGATCCGTAGCCAATTCTGATAGGGAAATCGTCTCATCTGCTTCTAGGATGGCTGCCAATCTTGCAGAGAATTGATCAGCAGACTGGAAAGCGCGATCGCCATTAATAGGTTTTCCTGATCAAACCTGGCCCAAGTGCATTGATCTTAGTCTGGAATTCAGGCTGAATTACCGCTTGGGCGATCGCTGCTGAGTTTAAAGACCGACGTTCAAGCGGGCGATCGCAGCATTCTAGGATGGTTAGATCGGCTAGGCTGCTCGATTGATTAACAAACCTGATCGGTGCAACCTGGGGATAAGATCAAATGCCAAATTAAACCAGGCTGCCGTGACTTGAGAATTCTGGATTGGTTAGATAAACTGTGAGGGCGATCGCGCCTTGTGCCATTGGCAATTTTTTTGAATCAATTCCGAATTGGGGATTGATTTTCTAAATCTGTTATATACTGATAACTCAAAACAAGTAACTTGAGCGGAATTTCAAGCCCGTTGGGTAAGCGCTTAGATTATTAATTTATGCTTAAGCCTTATCGCGGTCGGGTTAATAGGGCACTCTCGCCTGAGTGTGTGAAGTCTCGATTTGAAATCTCCACTCGATGTTAGAGTTTGCCCTGGCATGATTGTCAGATTTGTCGGATTTGTCAGATTTGATTGTCAGATTTTGATTGTCAGATGGGATTGTCAAAAATTAACCCAATTAACGTTATGTGATGGAGCGTGACCTGTGAGCATTTTTTCTAAGCTGCGTGACTTTGTGGGCCTGAATGATCCGGCCGACTATGAATATGAGTACGACGAAATGGACGGACAGGAATATCAGAATCTCTATCAAGAAGAAAACGTCCAGCCGCTCGTCGAAGAAGAACCGCGCCGTCGCCGGATGCGCGATCGCCCGCTGATGACCACTGATGTTGGCTCCGGTATGAGCAACGTGATTGGAATGCCCGGTGTAAACGGCATGTCTGAAGTCGTGGTCATGGAACCCCGCACCTTTGAAGAAATGCCCCAGGCAATTCGCGCCCTGCGGGAGCGCAAGTCCGTCGTGCTAAACCTGACCATCATGGACCCCGATCAGGCACAGCGAGCGGTCGATTTTTTGGCGGGCGGCACCTATGCGATCGACGGCCACCAGGAGCGAATCGGCGAGAGCATTTTCCTGTTTACGCCCAACTGCGTCCAGGTCAGCACCCAGCTCAACCCGCCTGCGGACATCCCGCTCCAGCAGCCCATGCGTCCTGGTCGCCCGATGACCTCTCCCGCTCCGACCTGGGGCGCAGATCCGCAAGCTCGTATGGCTTAAGTTTCAGAGGTCGCACTCGCAATCTCCCCCTCCTGGCTGCTTTGCAACGGCTGCTCAATCCGGCCGTTCTGGAGCTTGGCTGAAGGGGGTTTTGTGCTGTCTGGGTCTTGTGCTGTTTGAACCAGTGCAGCATACCCAGAGCGAGACATCCAGAGCAAGAAAGGAGGCAGCCGTGAAGCTGGGAATAATTGGTGGTGGCGTAATGGCAGAGGCGCTGCTGTCTCGCCTGCTAGATCAGGGCGTGTGCGCGTCGGATGAGGTGACGGTTGGGGAACCTGCGGCGGCACGGCGCGAATATTTGGCAGAAGAGTATGGCGTGCAGGTGACGGCGGAGAATGCCGACGCAGTGCAACATGCCGACGTATTGCTGCTGGCAATCAAGCCGCAGGTCTTTGACTCCGTGGTTCAGACGCTCCCCGCGGCCTCGTCGTCGATGCTGGTGCTGTCGATTTTGGCAGGGGTTCCGCTGCATAAACTGGAGGCTGGCTTTCCCAGTTGCCCCGTTGTGCGAGCCATGCCAAACACGCCGGCCACCGTGGGCGCAGGGATGACGGCGATCGCCCCAGGTCGCCATACCCAGCCCAGCCACCTGGTCCAGGCGCGGCAAATTTTCGCGGCGGTGGGCGAAGTGGTGGAAGTTCCTGAATCGCTGATGGATGCGGTGACGGGGCTTTCTGGCTCTGGCCCTGGCTATGTGGCGCTGATGATCGAGGCGCTGAGCGATGGCGGCGTGGCAGCGGGTTTGCCGAGGGCGATCGCCACCCAGCTTGCCATCCAAACGGTGCGCGGCACGGCTCAACTGCTGGCAGAAACGGGACTCCACCCTGGCGAACTGAAGGATCGCGTTACCAGCCCCGGCGGCACGACGATCGCAGGCATCGCGGCGCTGGAGCAAGCGGGCCTCCGCTCAGCCCTGATCGAAGCTGTCAAAGCGGCGGCTGGGCGATCGCGCGAGCTAGGGGCAGGAAGTTAGGCGGGACATTGAAGATTAGCCCTATAGCTTCCGAATGCCGTGCAGGATGCCTTGGCAAACACCCGTGAGAAAGTCGAGGTCGAGGGTTTCAGGGCGATCGCTCGCCTGATGATAGTGGGGATTGCGCTGGTCGGCGGTGTCGGTCATCATCACGGCGGGATAGCCCAAATCCCAAAATGGGGCGTGGTCGCTGCGGCGCAGGTCGGGCAAAGCGTTGGCGCGGTTGGGCGCGGGAAACCAGTGGGCGGGCACTTGGCCGACCTGGCGCAGGCGGCGGCTGAGGCGCTGCATATCCAGGGTGACAGCCGGATTGCCCACCAGCGCCAGAAAATTGCCCTGGCTGGGATAGAGCCGATAGAAAAAATCAGCGGGATATCGTTGCGAACCGGGCTGCGGGGTGCAATAGCCCAGCATTTCTAGCGACAGCATCAGTCGCAGGCGTTGCCCCTGGGCGTGGAACTGTTCGGCACAGTGGCGACTGCCCAGCATCCCAAATTCTTCCAGATCAAAGGCGACCAGCCAGACGGGATGACGGGCAGGAGCGGTGGAGAGCGATCGCCCCAGTTCCAGCAGCACCGCCACGCCCGATGCATTGTCGTCGGCTCCGGGCGATCCCGGCACTGCGTCATAATGTGCGCCAATTACAATCGGCGGGCGATTGGCTTGCTGTCCTGGTAATTTCAGCAGAATATTCTGATGCGTCTGGCCGCGAATGGTGAACGGCTGCATCTCTACTGAGCCAAATTGCGCCAGGTGTCCTTGGATATATTGCTGGACGTAGAAATGCCCCTCGCTGGCGAGATAGGGATCGCGCTCTCGTGCAATCTCTTGCAAATGTTCCCAAAGCCGACGTTTCAGGCTGGAATCGTCAGAATCAGCAAAGTTTGGGTCGCCCGCGCTGATTGTCATCCGCCAAAGCCCTCCAGCATTTCCTGACCAACTGAAACGTAATCTTGCCAGCCGTCGGCCGCGCGGGGATCTTTCACGTCGTAGACCGGAACGCCGGCCCGCGCTGCTTTTTGAAACGCCGCCAGCCGCCGCACGCCCGCCACAAACACCGGCATTCCCGACTCTTGCAAGAGCGATCGCACGGTTTCACCATCGCGGCTGGGTTTAGGCGGAATGATGTTGAGCATGATCCGGTAGCGGTTTGCGCCGATAGTGTGCAGGCATTCTAGCGTCAGCACCAGTGCATCCATCGCCAGCACATCGGGCGTGGTCGGCAAGATGAGCAGGTCACAGCCGTCGGTCAGCAGTTCCAAATCGCGCTGCACAGGTCTTGCCTGCGTGTCGATCACCACATGGCTAAAGTTGCGGACTCGCTGGGGCGATCGCCATTCATCTATCACCTCATAAGGCAAACTGCCCCGCTTGGCCCAGCCCGTTGCCGAGCGATTCGGATCAGCATCAATTAGCAGCGTTTCGCCCTGCGTCTGCAAAAACGCCGCCAGGTGAATCGCCGCTGTTGTTTTCCCCACGCCTCCCTTGAAACTGGCAACCGTGATGATCACGCACTCATTCAGCCTTCGTCTGCCCTAGTACTGGAATTCTATCGCGTCGGACGCAGGTTCTAGGAATAGAGGTCGGGCATGGATATGCAGGTTCTTTGGAGGTGGTTCTTGCTATCCGGGCGATCGGCCCTACCAGAAGGAACAGAAGGGCGATCGCAGCCAGGAATCTTATTTTTGGGAGTTGGGTAAGTCCTAAAGTAAGATATTGAGTGGGTGAGTGAGCCAGAGTAGAGGCAGGGCAAGGCAAGTACACTGAATCAAAAGTAATAGAGACTATGCGTTAGGATACTATGCTGCACCGTAAGTTGCAGAACCTCCAACGCGAACGATACGCCGAAAGCGACCAGCTCCTGAGACTAAATTAATTGAGATTTCCTGATTGCGTACCGTATAGCCAACCAGAGTTCCCCGATCGAATCTCAACCCGTACACATCCCGAAAACCAATATTGCCCACCCGCCGTGCTTTTCCCTTGGGCGTAATCGAAACCAGCACATCAGACAATGATCCCAGGGATCGACTGGTCGCAAAAAATTGTTTACGGGATGCATCAAAGGCAATATCCCCACTGCTCGAAAATCCAGGAATTTGTCTAACGAGAGTTGCTCGCCCCGTGCCTTGATTAATTCGATAAAACCCCTGACCCGCAGCGCCAAATAAGTTGCCTTTGGCATCAAAACCCAGCGCATTCATTGAACCAACACCCAGGGACCCAACAAAGCTAGACTGTCCAGAACGGCTGAGTCGATAAAGGCTGGAGCCAGTTACCGCAAAAATCTTGCCGTCTTTAGACTGGGCAATATCCAGAAATGTCCGCCCTGTTCCACGCACCTGAAGCGTGTTTCCCTTGAGAAATCCCCATTGACCATTGCTAGCAGAAATGAGCGTCATTCTTTACCTTGTTTTGTCAATCAAAGATAGAAGAAATCATGTGAAACCTTGATATTTGGACAGATCTTCACAAGCTGCCCCAAAAATCACTCAAAATTTAGAAAGACCCCTCAAAGTGCGTATGTTCTGTATCTATTTACACTCATCTCAATTTTAGAAATAGCAGAGAACAGATATGAAAACTCTAGAGAGAACTTTATAAAGCCTTGATAGAAGTTCGCGCTGTTGCTTTCACTTCCCACATAATTCCGTATAAATATTGAGATAAATATTGGGCACCTCGAGAAATCAGGGTTTCTTGTTGAGAATAGCCTGATATAGCGAGGCTGATTTTTGCAATAAGGCAATTCATCGAGGTGCCCTATTGAAGAGTGTCCGCTGAAATAGCAAGACTGAGACTGCTCCTGAGATCCGTCAATACTTAACGTCAATACTTAAACAGTCCGGCTCCCTGCACTCTATAGCCCGTCTGCTCCAGGATGGCAGCGGCCGCCTGCATCCCGGAGATCGTCGCGCCTTCCATACTGTCGATGTAGTCTTGCTGCGTGTAGCTGCCCGCTAGGAAGAAGTTTGGCACGGGAGTCTTTTGGGGTGGGCGGTAGGGGTCCATGCCCGGATTTTCGCGGTAGAGCGACTGCGCCAGCTTCACCACATTAAACCAGGTCATGTTTAGCTCACGGGAAGACGGGAAGAGGTCGTGAAGCTGCTTCAGGGCGTGCTGGGCGATGTCTTCGTTGCTCATTTTGATGAACGGGTCGCCGGGGGTCAGCACCACCTGCATCAGCGAACCCTGACCCTCTCGGTAGTAGTCTTTGGGGCTGGTGAGGGCGAGGTCGGCAAAGCAAGAGAAATCGGCATCGGCGCTGTAGAGCAAATTGTCGAGTCCGGCGGCGTGGTCTAGCTGTGTCCGCTGCGCGGCATCTTGCAGCTCTGTCACCCAGCCGTCGAAGCGGAGTTGAACCGTGACCACAGGCACGGCCTCCAGCTTGTAGATATTGTCAAATTCTGAATACTTGCGCCACTCGGCGGGCAGGAGTCGCTGAATGCCAGGTACATCGCAGGCGGCGAGATACACGTCGGCGGTGACGATTTCTTCGGTGTCGCCATTGGCGATCGCCAGTCCCGTGACCACCGTTTCGCCCTCTTTCTCCTCAAACAAGATCCGTCGCGTCTGCCGTCGCGTCTGCACCTGCGCGCCGCGCGCCTGGATGTAGCTCAAAATCGGCTTATGCAAATACTCGTCAGGGGAACCCGCCAGCATATTCAGCCGCGAGGCTTCTGTCTTTGCCGCAAACATCATGAAGATGGTGAGCATACAGCGGGCGGAGATTTCCTCAGTATTAATAAAGCCGAGGGCGAGGGCGATCGGGTCCCACATGCGCTCCAGGCTGTGCTGCGATCCGCCGTGGCTGCGAAACCAGTCGGCAAAGCTGACGGAATCTAGATTGCGAATCCACTTCATGGCCAGGTCGTAGTTCACCAAGCCGGGGACGATGGGGCTAGTGCCAAGGGCGATCGCATTTTGCAGCTTGTCGAGCAGCGTCAGTTGCTCCGTGGTGAAAAATGCCTTCAGCCCGTGAAACGGTGCGCCCAGCAAAAAGCGAAAGTCCAGCTTGCCAATCTCGCCGCCGCGATTCACGAAGGTATGCACATGCTCCTTCGGCAGCAGCGCTTCATACGCGCCCACCTTTCGCATCAGCGCAAACAGGTTGTTGTAATTGTTGAAAAAGACGTGCAGCCCCATTTCGATATGGTTGCCGTCTGCGTCGATCCAGCTTCCCACCTTGCCGCCCACAAACGTCCGGGCTTCGTAGATCGACACCTCGTGGCCCGCGTCTACTAGTTCCACCGCCGCCGCCAGCCCAGCCAATCCTGCCCCAACGATTGCAACGCGCATTCTGCCAATCCCTTCAGACTTGCTTTAAGAATTTCTTTACATATTTTAACCCCCTAATAGGGACACATGAGCGCAGACCACCCGCCAACCCGCTGGCGTTCGGAGCCAGGTCTGGCTCTGGCGACCCGTTTTGCCAGAACTGGTGCGACGAAATTCGGTGTTGGCGGTGGCAAAATCGCTGCCATAGGTGGTGATGACGGTGTTGCTGAGGGTGCGGCGGAGGTCGCCCGTAGGACGGCTGGCGCGAAAGGCGGCGATCGCCTCATAGCTGTATAAATTCTCTGTTGCGCCATAGCGAATCGTGTGAGGACTTTGCCAGAACAGTTCATCCAGCGTCGCCACGTCGTTGTTCACCAAGGCCCGCTCGTAGCGTTCAAAGGCGGCCGTCACTTCCGCCACCACATCGGGTCGATTAATTTCCACGCTCGTTCTGTCAATCCTCCCTAGAAAAGATAGCTGTAAAAAAATAGCTGTAAATTAGCTAGAAACCCTCCAGGACTCAGAGTCAAAATTCAAAAAGTCAAAATTCAAAAACGCCAATTCAAAATCGCCACAGGACTGACGCACTTGCGTAAGTTTTCTGGGTTTTGGACGATTTCTCGCGGGCGCAGCCCGCGAGAAATCGTCCAACTGCGTAAGTACCTACGCCAATCCAAAATCCCCAATTACCCCTAGCTCCAATCTTCTCGCTGATTATTGCGCCCTTGATAAATTTGGCTGGTCTGGTGAATTTGTCGCGTTTTCTCAAACAGTTCCTCTTCCGTCAGCCCCCACTGTTGCAGCACTTTGTCCAAATCGGCCTGAATGTCTCTCGCACCCGGAAACCCGTTGTAGCGAATCCGCAGCCGGGCCAGTTCGCTGAGGTTATAGTCCGTTGGGTCGCCGGAGAGGAGCGCGTTGGTAATTTGGCGATCGCCGCTCCACTGGGGATGCTGCTGGTCTTGCTTTTCGGCCATGTGATGTTCTGGACTTTCTGATCTCTTAACAACTCTCTTACAACATTAAAAGCCCCCTCTAGCATAAGGCTGCAACCGAGTTACAGCACTTTTCCAGAGGGGGAAAAGCAGTTCGTTAGCGAGATAACAGGCTTAAAGATGACAGGCTCAGGGCCGATTGCTCACTTAGGCAGGACTCAGGCAGCCCACTTTTGCGCCACAACCTCGGCCAGGTCAACCACGCGCTGGCTATAGCCCCACTCATTGTCGTACCAGGCGATAACCTTCACCATGTCGCCGCCCAGCACCATCGTCAGCTTCGAGTCGATCACAGAGGAGAAGTCTGTGCCGCGATAGTCGCAGGACACCAGTTCTAGCTCACTGTAGCCCAGGATGCCCTTCAGGTCGCCCTCAGACGCATTCTTGAGCGCCTCGTTGACCTGTTCCGCAATCACCTGCTTCTCGACCTGCACCACAAAGTCCACCACGGAGACGTTGGGCGTGGGAACCCGCAGCGCAATCCCATTCAGCTTGCCCGCAACTTCAGGAATGACCAGGGCAACTGCCTTGGCTGCGCCTGTGCTGGTGGGGACGATGTTCAGCGCGGCGGCACGGGCCCGACGCACGTCCCGGTGGCTGGCATCTAGCAAGCGCTGGTCGCCTGTATAGCTGTGGGTGGTGGTCATCGTGCCTTTGATGATGCCAAAGTTGTCATTGATGACCTTCACGATAGGCGCAAGGCAGTTGGTGGTGCAGCTTGCGTTGCTGATGATCGTATGCTTGCTGTGGTCGTAATCTTTTTCATTGACACCGACCACAAAGGTGCCGTCGTCATTTTTCCCCGGCGCAGTGATGAGGACTTTCTTGGCTCCAGCTTCTAGGTGCTTGGAAGCGCCTTCGCGGCTGGTGAAAACACCCGTTGATTCAATGACGAGATCGATACCCCATTCACCCCAGGGCAAGTTGAGGGGGTTGCGATCAGAGACGCACTTAACGACCTTGCCGTTTGCAGTAATGGTGTTTTCATCGGCGCTGATGTCTGCGTTTAGCTTGCCTAGCATCGAGTCATAGGTCAGCAGGTGCGCGTTAGTACGGGGGTCGGAGGTATCGTTAATGGCAACGATTTCAAAATCGCTGTGGGATCTCCCCAGCCAGCAGCGCATGAAGTTCCGCCCAATGCGCCCGAAGCCGTTAATTGCTACTCTAATCACTGCGTCTTGCCCTCTTTACACTAGATATTCGCCAATGTTGAAACAGATCATACACTTTTAAGAGTTCACCACTCAAGGAAATCAGGTCGAGCGCTAAGGCATCAGGGATCAAAACTCTTAAGCGGATCTGCGTCAGAAAACTATCCTGACGACATTTAGTATAGGCATTTATACTTACCCTTTGCAAGGGCGAAACTTATCAGTTCTATAAGATTTTTGCCGATTCGCCTGGGATGCTGAGGTCGAGGAGGGGCTGGTGGCTGAGGCAGAGCCAGTGGGCAGTAAACAGATCGGGCGTTTGAACCGATAGGCTGGCGATCGCCCCTACGGCCGGATAGGGCCAGAGCCGATCAAACACCACGCCCTCGTCGCTCAGCGCAACCTGTAATAAGTAGACAGCGGGGGGCGCATTCAGCCAGTCCAGCAGGCGACAGGCAAGGGCATAGAGGGGCTGGCGCTGGCGATCGCTCAGGTGCTGGGGCTGGCGATATTGTTCTGGGGTGTGGGCAGCGAGGGCGATCGCCTCGCCGTAGAGCGGCCCTTTAGCCGTGAGCGCAATGGGCAGCCAGAGCGAACCATCGCCAGGTTTCACGCCAAAGCGGTCTGCCACCGACTGGCGCAGGCTGTCCACCTGGGCACAGGCGCGAAACACCGATGCACCGGGAAACGCCAGAGCCTCTGGCAGGGCCAGCGTCAGCGGGCAGAAGAGATCCTCCGGGGCTACGACGGGCGGCAGGTCGGCAGGCGCGACGACTCGAACCGTATCGGGGGTGGAACCTGTGGGGCACTGGGCGATGGCCTGCTTCAGTGGGGCGATCGCCTGCTCTGCAAATGGATTGGACTCTGCAACAATCCAGACCTGAGCCACTTAGGCACCGCCATAGGACGAAACCGACACGGGCACGGGCGCACCAGCACGCGGGAAGCTCGGCAGGTCGATCTGCGTAACGCGACGGGTGCGAACGGCCAGGCGATAGCTGACGCTCTGCAACTCGGCGTGGAGGCGGCGGTTTTCCTGCTGAATCTGGGCCACCTTTTCCTTGATCGGCTGCAAGCGCTCCAGATATTTCTGACGATAGATATGGGGCAATTCCTGCACCACCTGCTCCAGCATCCGGGAGCGGTCGGTCAGTTCCTGCACCGACTGGCGCAGTTGATAGACCTCAGTGTCGCGGCTGGCGATCTGCTCTTGATAGAACCCGACCTGCTGCTCGACGGCTTGAAGCTGCTCTCTCAGCACCCGCATCTCGTTTTGATGCCGCTCTGACAGCGCCGCCGAAGGAGCTTGGCTAGACTGACCTTTTACCAGTCGAAATAGCTCTTGCGACAACTGCTGCACAAGCTGGTCGCGCATCTGGAGTTCTTCGCGCAGGTGCGCGACTTCTGCCTGGAGTTCTGGGATCGTTAAAGAATGAGTCATATCACTCCGACTGGCGGTTCGGTGGTTCTAGCAGGAACTGGAAAAGGGCTGAGGGTGAATTGTGGTAAGGGGGGGTGGAGTTTAGATCTTGGATTTTGGGGATTGGTGAAATGGCTGAAGACTGAAGACTAGAGTTAGGAAGCGGCTTCGATGGGTTGGGGGAAGGACTCAGGGGGTAGGGTGTCGGAATCGGGGTCAGAATGGGGTTTGTCTAAATGGGCTTCCCAGCGGCGGGGTGGCGAGGCTCGTCGGATTTCGCGCCAGATGGCGGTCGCAGCTAGCGCACCGTCTGCAACGGCGATCGCCACTTGGTTGATTCCCTCTTTTAGATCTCCCAGCGCAAAAATGCGGGGGTGAGACGTGCGGCACATCCCGTCAGTCACCAAGTTGTTGCCCTTCCATTCCAAGTTCAACCCTTGCAGATATTCGTTGAAATAGTGGGAACCCATTGCGACCAGACCCGTTTCCAGCGGAACCATAGAACCGTCGATTAGCTCAACACCCGTCATCTCGTGATCATGACCGAGGAAGCGCTTAATCGGCAATTCTACTAAAGGATAGCCGTGATCGCGCAACTTTTTACGCATTTCTGCACTCACCTCAAACAAGCCCTGCGTAAACACGGTGATGTAGGGGGTAAACCAGTTCAGCACAAAGGCGGTGTTGATATTGCCTTCGGAGTTGACAAATAGCCCGCAGCGTTTGTCCGCCATTTCGTAGCCGTCGCAAATCATGCAAACGTGCAGGTTATAGCCTGCGTAGTCGTACACGTTTTGCATGTTTTCCAGATGCGGCAAGTGGTCGATGATGCCGCTGGCGGCGATGACATACTTGCTCCGAAATACGGGATATACGCTGTCGGTCTTGCCGACTTTCACTTTCACCGCAAAGGTGTCGCCCTCGTCTGCGACCGATTCCACATAGCCGCGCAGATGGTCTGCACCAAGCGATAGTGCGTGATCTTGCCCCTGTTGCAGCAGGTCGCGGCCGGGTGTGTCGGGTGGTAGCCCCAGATAATTCCGCAAATCCTGCATCCAGAAGGAGCGGCCCCTGCCTTTTTCGACGACTAGGCACGAGAGGCGATAGCGCTGAAGATAAATCGCTGCGGAAAGCCCCCCCGCGCCGCCGCCCACAATGATGACATCGTAAACGTGATTGAGGCGATCGCCCAGGTTCTTTTTACTCAGCTTCATGGCGTATTGGGGTACAAGATGGGCAGGGCGTTTAGCGGCTTGCAATCCTGCATTTTGGCCACAGTCTAAGCCCAGCAAAATAAGCCTAGCAAGAATTTCAGGGATCGGTTGGAGATTCTCCCGTTTTTCGGGCAGGCGGAGTATAATCCCTGCAACCCGACTTACTTTTTTTGCGGCGGAACCTGATGAATCCCCTGCTTGAACGGCTCAGGACGATGCCGATGCAAGTCCTTGTGTCTGAGATGACCGCGGGACTGTTGATGGGGCTGGTGCTAACTACGGATGCGATCGCCGTTGGGCTGATCTTGATGGCGGGCTTGCCCTCTGGGGCGCAGAGTGTTGGCATTTTGATGGCGCTCTTGAGTACGGCGGTGACGGGGGTGGTGGTGACGCTGGGCAGCAGGCTCCCGATTGCGGTTGTGGGCCCGTCTGTGGAGGCGGCGGCTATTCTGTCCGTCGCAGCAGGCGCAATCCATCGAGAACTATCGCAATCAGGAGCCAGTGGCTCTAGTCTGCCGACGGTGTGGGCGCTGGTGGGTCTGAGCAGTGTGCTGACAGGACTCGCGCTTTGGAGCATTGGTCGGTTTCGGTGGAGCCGATTTTTGCAATTTGTTCCCTATCCCGTTCTGGGTGGCTTTTTGGCAGGGATTGGCTGGCTGGTGGTGCAGGTGGGTTTTAGCCTAGTTGCCAACGGTGCAGAGGGGATGGATTTGGTGCATCAAGTCCTTCAGTCAGAGATCCTGCTCAAGCTATTGCCAGGGCTGGGGCTGATGGCTGTGCTGATGGCGTTGGAACGGTGGTTCGACCATTTTTTGGTGCTGCCGCTCTGTTTGTTGGGGGCGATCGCCCTCTCGCACGGGGTTCGGCTGGGGCTGGGCGTTCCTCTGGAAGTGGCGATCACCGACGGTTGGTTTCTCTCTCCGCTCCGGGATAGCTTTGTGATCCAGAACGTCGAGGGAAATTTTTTCAGCCAGATCCATCTGCCGACCCTAATGCAACACAGTGGAGCGCTGGTCGGCATCGTGCTGCTGGTGCCGCTGGTGCTGATGTTTGAGGCGGTTGGCATTGAACTTGCGCTCAAGCAAGAAACCAACATTGACCAAACCTTGAAGCTCAACGGCATCGCCAATATGCTCATTGGGCTGGGTGGCGGATCGCTCTCGCATCTTGACCTGGCCAACACGCTGATTCATCAAAAATCGGGCGCGACCTTGCGACTTGCGGGACTCGTTGCAGCGGGATGCATCCTGCTTGCCCTGCTGTCCAGAAATCTGCTGGCTTACCTGCCGACATTTGTGGTCTTCTCGCTGACGGTTCTCGCTGGACTGGATTTATTAGTGGAATGGCTCTATCAAAGCTGGTTTCGCCTATCTCGAATGGAATACGGGCTGGTTTTCGGAATTTTTCTAGTCATTTCAGCAGTCGATTTTTTGCCGGGTATTGGCCTGGGCATTTTGGCGGCCTGCGTCGTCTTTGTCGTCAACTACAGCCGCGTTCAGGCAGAGCGCTATCGGCTTTCTGGCGCAGATCATCCCAGCAGCGTGCAGCGATCGCCCGTGCTTCAGCAAATCCTGCAAGCCGAAGGCAAACAGATCGAAATTTTGCGGCTCCAGGGATATCTGTTCTTTGGCACCACTACCCAATTTCTGTCGCAAGTGCGCCAACGCGCAGATGATCCTGACCTAATGCCGCTGCGGTTTTTGGTGCTGGATTTTCGCCGGGTCAGCGGCATGGATTCTTCCGCAGCCCTGAGCTTTGTCAAGCTCCGGCAGATGGCTATTCAGCACTCGTTTCAGCTTGTGTTTTCAGAGGTGCGATCGCCCCTAGAACGCCAACTCCGGCAGGGAGGGTGTTTAGAAGAAGAAGACTCGGTTTGTCATCTCTTTGCCGAACTCGATCGCGGCGTAGAATGGTGCGAAAATCAGATCCTGCTGACGATTCCTCTCCGAAGACAGCGATCGCTGCCGCTGGCGCTCCAGTTGCAAAATTGGTTTCCCCATCTCGATGACGCTTCGGCCCTGATGGATTACTTGGAAGAGATTTCCGGCGAGGTTGGCTACCTGCTATTTCGCCACGGCGATGCGCCAGATGGACTTTTTTTCATAGAAAGCGGGCAGATCAGCATCATTTTGGAACTGGCTGATGGCACCACCCAGCGGCTCCAGACCGTGGGCGCGGGGAATATTGTAGGAGAGCGATCGCTCTATGCCCGCATACCCCACACCAGTTCTGCGGTGGCTGAAAAGCCCTGCACACTGTACTGGCTATCTGCCCAGGCACTCGGACGGATGGAGAACGAAGCTCCGACGCTGGCGGCCGCGTTTCACCGATTTGTTCTCCATCGGCTCACAGAGCAGTTGATTCATCGCGAACAAACGCTGAAGCAGTTGCTAGAGGATGCCTAGCGCTAGAAATCAAGGAGCAGGATTTCAGACAGTCCGAACTGACGCATCCGAACTGACGCAGAGGAAGCCAGGGCGGCCGGGTATTTTTTAGCCTGCTTCAAGGGGTTTGCTCTAGGGCTTTAAAGCATCAATCCCTGCAAAGTAGCGGACTTCACAGGGATCATCTACAGCCAAATTTGCGCGTTGATTCAGCCTGGTGGAACCGCTAGGCTGGCTCCTTTGCAGCAGGCTCTTCAACGCGGATGGTGAGATAGCGGATTACGTCTTCGCTGAGGCGCATGGCCCGCTCCATCGTGGCGACTGCATTGCCGCTGGCGACGTAGTTCATCTGGATATATACGCCTTCGCGATGCTTGCCGATGTCGTAGGCGAGGCGGCGCTTGCCCCGATGCTGGGTGTCGATGTCAGTTGCGCCCTGGTCTTTCAGGATGGTTTGGTATTTGGCGATCGCCGCATCGGTCTGGTCATCCCCCAGGTCAGGCCGGAGGATGTACATCGTTTCGTAATTCATGGGTTTAAGGAGTCTCCTTGTGGACAGACGGCCTCTAGAGGCAGATGCGCTGAGCGAACGAACGTCAGGACGACGGCCCTTGAAGAAACCCATGCCCTTGGCGATCGCCCTAGTGGTTCAGGCAGGTCTTGCCGGACAATGGGTAAGTCTACGCCTTGCGGCCGCTCGTTCAATCGGGCATTCTGGCTTAGAAGCAAGGAAATACAATTCTATCACTCATTCCCTGGATTTCAGTTTTTGCTATGGCGCAACGCTACGTTCGGGTTCAAACCACCTCCGGTCAGCTCTACTACGGCATTTTGCAGCTCAACCGCCAGGTGCAGGTGCTGGATGCGCCGCCGTGGCTGGAGGGGCAGTTGACCGATCTGCTGATTGAGCCGGATAGCTATCGGCTGTTGGCCCCCTGCGTGCCGTCAAAAATCATCGCCGTGGGCAAAAACTACGCCAAGCACGCTGCCGAAATGGGCACCGAAGCCCCGAAAGAGCCGCTGCTGTTTCTCAAGCCCTCAACGACGCTGATTGCAATGGGCGACCCAATTTTCTATCCGCCCCAGTCGGAGCGGGTGGACTATGAAGGCGAACTGGCGCTGGTGATTGGCGATCGCTGCTGTGATTGCTCCCCCGAAACTGCCCAGAACAAGATTTGGGGCTACACCATTGCCAACGATGTCACCGCCCGCGACTTGCAAAAAAAAGACGGTCAGTGGACTCGCGCCAAAGGCTTTGATACCTTTTGTCCGCTGGGCCCGTGGATCGTGCGAGAACTGAACCCCAGCGCCCGCCTGCAAACTTTTTTGAACGATAGCCCCAAGCCTGTGCAGTCGGCGCTGATTAGCGAAATGACCTTTGCGCCAGAGGTGCTGGTGTCCTACATCAGCCAAGTAATGACGCTGCTGCCGGGGGACGTGGTGCTGACGGGCACGCCGGAAGGGATTGGGCCTGTGCAAGTGGGCGATCGCATTCGGGTGGAAATCGAGGGCATTGGCGCACTAGAAAACGTGATTGCCGCCAGAAATGAGGAGTCGGTGGCGATCGCCTGACCCCCGCTGGCTCAACTGCCCTCAATGCTTAGCAGCTTTTCAATACAGATCTAGGCTAGCCCGCTGACAGCAAGGTGGTCCGGAAAGCTAGTACACATGCATTTTTGCCGCATCAGAAATCGTCGGAATCTCGGCATAGCGGCCCAGCGCCGACTGCACAATCGCATAGATGCAGAGGATAAATGCCCCCAAAAACAGCGCCGTAAAGAGGCTCTGCACAAACAGCGGCGGCAGCACCTCAGAGATTGGACTGATCACCAGCGCAAACAGGCTCAGTGCAATGCCAATCAGGATAGATTGCATCGTGTTGAACCGGATGAAATGAGAAATGCTTTCGTTGCGGACGACCAGAAAATACAGCGCCAGGAAGACCAGGAATCCACCAATGCCAAACCCGCCAAACGAAAAGATGCCCGTTACCAGACTATAGGCAAAGGCGAAGGGAGCCAGCGGCAGCAGCAGGGGTTGCAGCATCGGAAACTCTCTCAGCAGCCCCATCCCAAAGGGCAGCGCCTCCAGCATCGGCAGGATGTAGGGAAGGCAGGCAAACAGGCGATCGAGCGGGCCAGCAGAGGATGTGCGCCAGGACATAGGTTGAACTCTCCGATGGTCGTCTTGATGGGTGACTTGCGATGGGTGACTCGCGATGAGTGTCTGTATTAGGCGTGTGCAACGGGCACTGGTAAAACATTGCTTAAAACATTGCTTAAAACATTGCCTAAAACATTGCCCAGACTCTAGCGATGGAAGCTGTAGGGCAATGAGAACTACTCCAGTGTAAGGCACACGCCTAAAATCGCGCAGCTTGGGGTGAATCACGCACTTTATTCGCGCCGCCCACCCGACGGTCTTGACCTGTGTCCGCCCCGTTTCGATGAGCCGCTTAGCTGCTGGCGGATGCGGTGGCCGCCTTATAAGCAATCCAGCCGCCGTAGTGCGACACGTCTTCCCAGCCGTACTGTTCTACTAGTTCTCTGGGGTAGAGGAAGGCAGTCACTACGCTGCCGTCTTCCAGGTACACGTCTTTGGGGTGCATATTGGGCGGCTCGTTGCTAGCCAGGTAGTCGAACTGTTCGGCCGTCATCTCGTACACTTCGCCCGGAATCGAGATGCCGCCCTCTTCGACGGGATAAATGCCAGGATGCCAGCCGTTTTGCACCGAATGCAGACGATACATGGGCTTAGTTTTGGCTTCCCGCACAAACGTAGCGGATTGCAGGTTGCCGTGGTCGGGCTGGCCGCGTAGGGCAGAGCCGCAGATAAAGACGTAGCGAGTCGTGGCTTCGGTCATAGCAGTTGGATAGGACGTGGATGGAACAATGGATGGATAGAGCAAAATCTCACATCATCTCATCATGGCATTATCGTGCTATCCCTTATCACTTCATCCGTCTACGCCGTGCTGCAAGTTCTCTACTTCTTGTGTCACGCGGGCTTGGCTGGCGATCAGGTGAGTCCGAATGGCAGCAACGGCGGCGCTGATGTCGGCCTCAGAGCGCGATCGCCAGCCCGTCTGAATCGTCTCAAAGATCTGCCGATGCTCCTGCCGAATTTCCAGGACGCGGGGATTGCGGCGCGTCGTTTGCACCCGCAGCAGCGCCATCTTGTCAAACACCTGATCCAGCAGCGACACCAGCCAGCGATTGCCAGAGCTTTCGGCAATCAGCCGATGAAACCGATAGTCCAGATCGAGCATTGCGGGGCTGTATTCGGTCTGGGACTTGCTCAGGGTTTCGGACTGGGTCACCAACTGTTCGAGCGATCGCACTTGCTCTGGTGTGGCGTGTTGGCAGGCTCCCTGGACAGCAAACTGCTCCAGCGCCAGCCGACAGTCATAAAGCTGAATTACGTCTTCGACCGACAGCGAGGCCACCCGCAGCCCACCACTGCTGTCGGCCGTGACCAGCGTGTCCCGCTGAAGCTGACGCATCGCCTCGCGAATCGGCGTGCGGCTGACCTGGAGTCGCTCGGCAAGCTGCGTTTCTACTAGCCGCTGTCCAGGAGCCAGATCTCCAGACAAAATGCTGGCCCGCAGCGCCTCGTAGGTCTGCTCGTAGAGGGATTTACTACGTTGAACCGAAAGGGAAGAGAGGGTCAAAACGAGAAGATCCTTCGCGTTAAATCAGTAAATAAGTAATGAGTCAATAGTCGAATGTTGAATTAAGTTCAGGGTTTAGGCTACTTCGCCCAGATGCAGCTTACAGCAGCCCTACTCAAAACTACCCTGATTGAGCAAGGACAGCGGAAGAAGACGCTTAAAGATTGCAAGTTTAGGCAGCCTTTAGCATGGCAATGACATAGACCTCAGGGTCGTCTAAACCATGTGCCCTGTATGCAGTGTACACGCAGACTCGATTTGCATCCAGCCTCCCGCAGAGTTGGAGACGTGTCTAACCCTTCACGCCCATCCCCAAACTCTGACATCTAACTGCAAAATTCTTGTAACGTGGTAAGGAGTAATCCAGCCAAATTCTGCGCCAGTCATGACTGCGACTATCCCCAACTTGCCCAGCCAATACGACGCTGCGATCGCCGAACCCAAATGGCAACGATATTGGGAAGAGCGGCAAGTTTTCAAAGCAGACCCCAACGCTCCGGGCGAGCCGTATTGCATTGTGATTCCGCCGCCCAACGTGACGGGCAGCCTGCATATGGGCCATGCGTTTGAACACGCGCTGATCGATGTTCTGGTGCGCTATCACCGCATGATCGGCCGCAACACGCTCTGGCTCCCCGGCACCGACCACGCCAGCATCGCCGTGCAAACGCTTTTGGAAAAGGAACTGCGGCAGCAGGGCAAAACTCGCTACGATGTGGGGCGCGAGGCATTCCTCAAACGCGCCTGGGAATGGAAAGAAGAATCCGGCGGCACCATCGTCGGTCAGCTTCGTCGCCTGGGGCTGTCGGTAGACTGGAGCCGCGAGCGCTTCACGATGGATGAGGGGCTGTCTAGGGCGGTGCTGCATTCCTTCAAGCAGCTTTATGACGAGGGCTTGATCTATCGCGGGCAGTATATGGTGAACTGGTGCCCCGCCAGCCAGTCTGCGGTGTCGGATCTGGAGGTGGAAAACCAGGAGGTGAACGGCCACCTCTGGCACTTCCGCTATCCGCTGACGGATGGGTCTGGCTTTGTCGAAGTGGCGACGACGCGCCCGGAGACGATGCTGGGTGATACGGCGGTGGCGGTGAATCCAGGAGACACGCGCTATCAGCATCTCCTTGGCAAGACGATTCGCCTGCCCATTACCGGACGCGAAATTCCCATCATTGCCGACGACTACGTGGATGCCAGCTTTGGCACAGGTGCGGTGAAGATTACGCCTGCCCACGACCCCGACGACTTTGAAATGGGCAAGCGCCACAACCTGCCGTTCATCAACGTGATGAACAAAGACGGCACGATGAACGAAGTTGCCGGGCCATTCCAGGGACTCGACCGCTTCGAGGCCCGCAAGCAGGTGGTGCAGCGGCTCCAGGATGAGGGTTTTCTGGTCAAGGTTGAGGACTACAAGACCACTGTGCCCTATAGCGATCGCGGCAAAGTGCCCATCGAGCCGCTGCTTTCGACCCAGTGGTTTGTGAAAATTCGCCCCCTGGCCGATGCAGCGCTGGATCGCTTGGATAACTACAACGAACCGGAATTTATCCCCGAACGCTGGAAGAAAGTCTATCGCGACTGGCTGGTGAGCCTGCGCGACTGGTGCATCTCGCGGCAGCTTTGGTGGGGGCATCAGATTCCTGCTTACTACGCTGTTAGCGAGACGGGCGGCGAGATTACGGACGATACGCCCTTTGTGGTGGCGATGTCGGAAGATGAAGCGCGATCGCACCTGTTGGCCCGCTACGGCGATAGCGTGCAGATTCAGCAAGATCCCGACGTACTCGACACTTGGTTCTCTTCGGGACTCTGGCCCTTTTCTACGATGGGCTGGCCGGATCAGACAACTGACTTGGCGACCTACTATCCCACGACAACGCTCGTCACAGGGTTCGACATTATCTTCTTCTGGGTCGCCCGCATGACCATGATGGCGCAGCACTTTACGGGCAAAATGCCGTTCCAGTATGTCTACATTCACGGGCTGGTGCGGGACGAAAACAACAAGAAAATGTCGAAGTCGGCCAACAACGGCATCGACCCGCTGCTGCTCATTAACAAGTACGGCACCGACGCGCTGCGCTACACGCTGGTCAAAGAGGTTGTGGGTGCGGGGCAAGACATTCGCCTGGAATATAACCGCAAGACCGACGAATCGCCCTCAGTGGAGGCCTCGCGCAACTTTACCAACAAGCTGTGGAATGCCTCTCGGTTCGTGATGATGAACCTGGACGGACAAACCCCCGCGCAACTGGGGGAACCGGGATCAGAAGGGCTGGAGATGAGCGATCGCTGGATTCTCTCCCGCTATCACCAGACAATTCAGCAGACCCGTCACCAAATCGACAATTTTGGCCTGGGCGAAGCGGCGAAGGGGCTGTACGAGTTCATCTGGGGAGACTTTTGCGACTGGTATATTGAGCTAGTCAAGTCGCGGCTTCAGGATACCAGCGCGGGCGATCGCCGTCGTGCGGCTCAGCAAACCCTGGCCACGGTGCTAGAGGGGACGCTGCGCCTGCTGCACCCGTTTATGCCGCATGTTACCGAGGAAATTTGGCACACGCTGACGCAAACGGGCGAAGAGGCAACTTTGGCGCTCCAGCCCTATCCCGTAGCCGATCCTCAGCGCATCAACTCCAATTTGGAGGATCAGTTTGGGCTGATCTTCGACACCATTCGCACGGTGCGGAACCTGCGGGCCGAGGCAGACATCAAACCGGGTGTGAAGATTCGCACCGTCTTGCAAACGGACAACGCCCAGGAACGAGCCATTCTCACTGCGGGGCAGACCTATATTAAAGATTTGGCAAAGATTGAGAGCCTGTCTATTCCAGAACCCGTGTCCGTGCCGACTCCGCCCTCGCTGCCTGCACCCAACGAGTTTGAGGCAGAGGCACTGCATCTGGCTCAAGAAGCCGCCGAAGCGGCCTACAAAGCGGTCGAAGGTGTGAACTTTGGCTCTCTGGAGCGCTATCGCAAGCTGATTGTAACGCTGGGGCTGGTGGTGGCGCTGGTGCTGGTGTCGCGGACGCTGCTGGCGACGGTGCATTCGCTGAATGGGCTGATTTTGGTCACGCCGCTGCTGAAACTGCTGGGCTTTGGATACACGATCTGGTTTGCCATCCGCTATCTCTCGACTTCTCAGAAGCGCCGTGAGTTTGGGGAGTTGGTTAATCGAGTGGTGACGGATATTCTGGGCGAAGCGTCGCCTTCTGATGCTACGCCGACGATGCCCAAAATTCCGTCGCCGCAATCGACAAAGCCTGTGCCTGTGCCCCAGGTGCAGGAAGTGCCGACTCCGCCTGGGGGAACGCCGCAGGCGATGGTGGGCGTGGTGCGGACGGTGCAGGTGTCGGTGCCGCTGGCGGGTGTGGTGGACGTTGCTGCCCTGCGAGCTAAGCTGGAGAAGGATCTGGCCAAGACCACGGCAGAAGCTGAAAGCCTGCGATCGCGCTTGAGCAATGCCAACTTTGTCGATCGCGCTCCGGCAGAGGTGGTTCAGGGTGTGCGGGATGCTTTGGCAGAGGCGGAAACACAGGCTGCTATTCTGCGCGATCGCCTCTCCCGACTTTAGGACTCTCCCGACTTTAGGCTAGAGTCCTGATAGGCTGCCTGTGGCTTTGTATCTAGGGGTGATGTTGGCTTTGCTATGCAACTTGCTGGATGTACTATCTGGATGTACTATCCATTGCCTCATATCCATTGATTGATAGTCTTTGTAGTGGATAGATAGTTGATAGTCTTTGTAGTCTTTGACACTATGTACTGTGACAGTTCAGAATCTTCATGCAATTCGGCTGCGATCGCCTTAGACTCTGAGCAGGGCCAGCGGTATACTTAACTCTTAAGGATTCACAAATCTTCTCAATCACGGCTCGATTCTGATGCTCTACCTGGCTCAGGTGACAACGCGAGATTCTGAAGGGAAGGCGGGACTGAAGTTGCTTGCCCAAAAGCGTGCTGACTACGTATGGGCAGTGTGTGAGTCCGGAGATATTGTGTGGGCCGAAGCATCCGAACGTTATGCAACAGGCATGTTGGTTCTCGTGGAGCTAAGCAGCTCGATGAAGATCAAGCAGGTGCAGGATGCAAAAGATTGGGTTTTGGAAATTGTGCAGGATTATCTGACCGCCGGGGTTTCACCCGCGCTGCTCCACGAAGAAGCGCAGAGAGCCGAGCAGTGGCGGCAATCTTACACCATGAAAGAGCAAGAGATTGGACGGCGGGCGCTAGAAGTTGAGGCCTGGCGGGATCAGATCCAGGAGTTGGAGGAAAATCTAAAGCGCGAAAAAAAGCAGATTGAGATGATGGCAAACGCGCTACGCCTCAATGCAGATGCTAGCGCAGGCTCTCATGCTGAGGAGTCCATTGCGGCTGCTCCTGTGAGCCACAACCACAGCGCGGGCAAAGATGCTCCAGTGCAAAGCCCTTCAGAAGAATCGCAGCCTGTCTAGAATCCCTGGTTTGCTTTAGAAGATGGAGCCGCTGATCGCCAGTCCTCAAGGCGTTTTGACCTTTTCGCTGAGGGCGATCGCTGGATCTGGCAGGGTATCTGCGGTTGGGAATAGAATTCGCTCAATGCGGTCTAGGGCTAGACCCAGATCATCGTTGACGACCTGCACATCAAACTCGTCAGCCGCATTGATTTCGGCGCGGGCCCGCTCTAGCCGACGGGCGATCGCCTCTTCCGAATCTTGCCCCCGACCCCTCAAGCGATGCTCTAGCTCATGCAGCGAAGGCGGCAGCACAAAAATCCGCAGCGCCTCCGGGAAGGTGTCCCGAATTTGCCGTGCCCCTTCTAGCTCAATTTCTAAAATGACCCACTTCCCCTCCTGAACTGCGGCCTCCACAGGACGACGGGGCGTGCCGTAGCAGTTGCCTGCAAACTCAGCCCACTCCAGCAGTTCCCCCTGGTCAACTAGCGCCTGAAACTCGGCACGACTCAGAAAAAAGTAGTGCTGGCCATCAACCTCTCCGGGACGCGGCGCACGAGTCGTCGCTGAAATCGAGAGATAAAGCTCAGGATGCCGTGTCATCAAGGCTTTCAAGAGCGTGCCCTTGCCAACCCCGCTCGGCCCAGTTAGGACAATTAGCCTGCCACTTGACCAACGCTCTTGCATGTAACAACTGCAACCAAAATCTTTAGGATCTTCATTCTACATGCAGTTGAAGATCTGATCAGTCTTGATATCAGCCGCCTCTTGCGCTGCGTCTGTTCGGAGGTAGGGCTAGTCATCACTGTTGTCTTTGCTCACCATGAAGCGGTTGGCGACTGTTTCAGGCTGAATCGCTGACAACACCACATGTCCAGAATCAGTCACAATGACAGCACGAGTGCGACGACCATAGGTGGCATCAATTAACTGTCCGCGATCGCGGGCATCGCTGATGATACGCTTGATGGGGGCTGACTCGGGGCTGACAATGGCAATCACCCGATTTGCAGACACGATATTCCCGAAGCCGATATTGATGAGCCGGATGTCCATACGAATCCATGCGGAGTAGAAAGTGGGCAGAACTGATGCGTGAAATCTGGATATCACCCCAAAGCGGGCGGCACCTTGGCCGCCTCCCAGAGAGCAATACGTCTAGTGACTTTCAAATAGTTCTTGGGTTAGTGATGCACTCGGTAGGAATCCTCAAAGTGCCTAGTTCTAGAAGTTACAGTTGCCACCCCAGATTCAAAATTAATGGTAATCATTCTGACCAATAATAGGATGTTTTACGTACATATTTTCAATTTGTTAAAGCCAAATCCAGGGCTGATTTTTCGTAATTTTGTAACTTAGGACTTACCCATGATTTCTGTGTAGCATGTACCTTGACTTGCCTTGCTTCACCCAATTGGGTGAGATTTTTTGCAACAGTGTGAATGTTAGAGAAAAAACCGCCAACTATGCTAAGAAAGTCCGCCATTTCTAAGAAAATCTAGTATTTCTTCGTATAAGAAATAGATTTCAGGAAAGCGGTGAATGCGGATTTTCATAGAAAGAAAAGAAGTAGATCTCCAGAAAAATCTGTGCAACCCGTTGACTACACGACTCTGATGGCGGCCTGCGCTGAACTGCGAGGGACCTGGCTCCCGGCTCGGCTGGAGCAGGTTGTGCAGCGCGATCGCCACACGATTGCCCTCTGCCTCCGCACGCTCGATCGGCGCGGCTGGCTTACGCTTTCCTGGCATCCGCAAGCGGCCAGAGTGTGCATCGACCCGCCGCCGCCCAAAGGCCCCGACACCTTCACCTTTAGTCAACAACTGCGGCATCAGCTTAGCGGACTGGCGCTGGTTGCGATAGAGGCGATCGCCCCCTGGGAGCGGGTGCTGGATTTTCAGTTTGCCCGACGACCCGGCGACCCTGCCCTATGGCATCTCTATGTGGAGATCATGGGCAAATACAGCAACGTAGTGTTAACGAATGCCGACAATCAAATCGTTACCGTGGCGCATCAGGTTAGCGCTCAGCAGTCCAGCGTGCGCCCAGTGCTGACGGGACAGCCCTACGAGTTTCCCCCCGGCTTGACCGAATCGATGCCCAGCCTGGAGGAGCCGCTCGATCGCTGGCAGGAGCGGGTGGCGCTGATTCCTGGCCCGCTCAAGCGCAACTTGCTGAAGGCCTATCGCGGGCTGAGTTCGGCGCTGGTGCTGCGGCTGATTGCGGCGGCAGGACTCGATCCGGAGCGCCAGACAGATTCGCTGAGCCTGGCGGAGTGGGAACGGTTGGGCGATCGCTGGCGGGCGTGGCTGACGGCGCTGCAAACCGACCAGTTTTC
>NZ_DVEA01000044.1:0-6129 GCF_015295965.1 Thermoleptolyngbya sp. M55_K2018_002 | reverse complement strand
CGCAGGCGAAAGGCCAGCACCTCGGCCATCTCGGCGGCGCTGGGCATGGCGCTGGCGCGGGATCTCCAGGGCGAAAAGTACAAAGTCGTGGCGGTGATTGGCGACGGGGCGCTGACGGGCGGCATGGCGCTGGAGGCTATCAACCACGCCGGACACCTGCCCAAGACCAACCTGATGGTGGTGCTGAACGATAACGAAATGTCGATTTCGCCCAATGTCGGCGCGATTCCTCGCTACCTCAACAAAATGCGCCTCAGCCCGCCGATGCAGTTCCTCACTGACAACCTGGAGGAACAGTTTAAGCATCTGCCGTTTGTGGGCGACTCCCTCACGCCGGAGCTTCAGCGGGTGAAGGAGGGCATGAAGCGGCTGGCAGTGCCCAAGGTGGGCGCGGTGTTTGAGGAACTGGGCTTTACCTACATGGGCCCAGTGGATGGACACAACCTGGAAGAACTGATTCACACGTTTACCCAGGCGCACAAGATTCAGGGGCCGGTGCTGGTGCATGTGGCCACGACCAAGGGCAAGGGCTATGCGATCGCCGAAAAAGATCAGGTGGGCTATCACGCCCAGTCGCCCTTTGACCTGGCCACGGGCAAAGCAAAACCGTCAAACAAGCCCAAGCCTGCCGATTACTCAAAAGTCTTTGCCCATACGCTGGTGAAGCTGGCGGAAAACAATCCCAAAATCGTTGGCATCACTGCCGCCATGGCCACAGGTACGGGGCTGGACAAACTTCAGCAAAAGCTGCCGAAGCAATATATCGACGTGGGCATCGCCGAGCAGCACGCAGTGACGCTGGCGGCGGGGCTGGCCTGCGAGGGAATGCGCCCGGTGGTAGCGATCTATTCCACCTTCCTACAACGCGCCTTTGACCAGATCGTGCATGATGTGTGCATCCAAAAGCTGCCCGTGTTTTTCTGCCTGGATCGGGCGGGCATTGTGGGGGCAGACGGCCCGACGCACCAGGGGATGTACGACATTGCCTATCTGCGCTGCATTCCCAATATGGTGCTGATGGCTCCCAAGGACGAAGCCGAGTTTCAGCGGATGATTGTAACCGGGGTGAACTATACTGACGGGGCGATCGCCCTCCGCTATCCACGCGGCAGTGGCCAGGGCGTGCCGCTGATGGAAGAGGGCTGGGAGCCGCTGCCCATCGGCAAAGCCGAGATTCTGCGCCAGGGCGACGATATCCTGCTGCTGGGCTATGGCACGATGGTCTATCCCGCTATGCAGGCTGCTGAAATCCTCAGCGAACACGGCATCGAGGCAACCGTGGTCAACGCCCGCTTTGCCAAACCGCTGGATACGGAGCTAATTCTGCCGCTGGCCCAGCAGATTGGGCGCGTGGTGACGCTGGAAGAGGGCTGCTTGATGGGTGGCTTTGGTTCAGCCGTGGCAGAAGCGCTGCTCGATGCGGATGTTGCCGTGCCGATCAAGCGGCTTGGCGTGCCCGATGTGCTAGTCGATCACGCCAAGCCAGAGCAATCGCTCAGCAGCTTGGGGCTGACAGGCCCGCAAATCGCAGATACCATCCGCGAGTGGGTGGTTCCGGCCGCAGTCGAAGCCGTCCGCTCCTAGAAGCCTCTGCTTCTGAAAGATCATCTGAAAGATCAACGGAGATACCGTGCCCAGGTTTGAATCACTCGGTTTGAATCACTCGGTTTGAACCGTCTGTGTTCGATGTCCTGGGCACGTATCCGCCTCTCTGACCGTAATTTCAGTACAAACAATCCAAAATCGCAAATCCAAAATCGTAAATCAACACGAGCTACGCTAGGTCGGGGAAGACCTGCTGCACTGCGGGATGCACTAGGCGATGGGCCTGGACGTTTAGCCCCTTGGCTAGCGCGTCATCGGTTTCCAGGGCCCCCACGCCTTGATTGGCCAGCTTGACCACGTAGGGCAGGGTGCTGTTGTTGAGCGCCTGCGTTGCAGTCCAGGGCACGGCTCCGGGCATATTCGGCACGCCGTAGTGAACCACGCCCGACACCTCGTAGGTAGGCTGCGTGTGGGAAGTTGGGTGCAGCGTCTCTACGCAGCCGCCCTGATCCACCGCCACGTCTACGATCACCGAACCCGTCCGCATTTGCTCCACCAGGCTGGCAGGCACCAGGATGGGCGCACGTCGGCCCGGCACCAGCACTGCGCCGATGAGCAGGTCGGCATCGGCAACGGCGGTTTCGATCTCGGCGGAGTTGCTGTAGAGCAGTTCTACCCGCGAGCCAAACAGGGTTTCCAGATAAGACAGTCGCTCTACGTTAATGTCGAAAATTTTCACCTGAGCGCCCAGCCCGACGGCCATCTTTGCGGCTTCGGTGCCCACCACGCCACCGCCCAAGATCACAACCCTGCCGGGTTTTACCCCTGGTACACCGCCCAACAGCACACCCCGTCCACCCTGCTGCCGTTCCAGAAAGCGGGCCCCAAACTGCACCGAGAGCCGCCCAGCGATGATGCTCATGGGGGTGAGCAGGGGCAGGCTGTGGTTGGGCAGTTCAACGGTTTCGTAGGCGATCGCCGTCAGCCCCACCCGCATCAGTTGCTCCGTCAGTTCTCGTGCCGCCGCCAGATGCAGGTAGGTAAACAGCAATTGATCTTTTTGCATCAGGTCATATTCCGCTGGCAGCGGTTCCTTGACCTTCACCACCATCTCTCGGCTCCAGGCATCCTTTGCAGAAGGTACGACCTGAGCGCCCACTTGAACATAGTCCTGATCGGCAAATCCTGCGCCGATGCCCGCCTGGGTTTCGACAAAAACCGTGTGTCCTGCTTCGACCAGCGTGCGGACGCTGCTGGGACTCAGCCCTACCCGAAATTCCTGATCCTTAATCTCTTTTGGAACGCCGATTTCCATGCCAACACCTCAAAAGCTCCCCGACCCACTGCGGAGACGGTAAATTCTTAGACACGCCATCGTCACTTTCATTAGGACATAGGTGCTGTCGTAGGGCAGCAGCGCCACCCTACAACCACGTCCTAAGCAGCATAGCTAACATAGCTAGCGCTATAGTTCCAAGGTAAATCCCTTTTGCGAGAGAGTCTTCGCCCGGATGGATCGACCTCTGCCGTTTATAGCAGGAGTTTGAGCCAATGGGGTTGATTTTGGATTGACGAATGGGCCGCACTCTCTACAATGAAGAGGACGAGTAAAGAATTGTAAAAGCCATGACTCAGACTCCGCCGCAACCGACCGTGACTCCGAAGCTCCAGGAACCGAAGTTTGGCTTTAATGAATATGCTGAGCGCCTGAATGGGCGGGCGGCAATGGTGGGATTTTTAATTACGCTGGCGATCGAATACCTGACGGGTCAGGGCTTGCTGTCCTGGCTGGGGCTTTATTAGTCAGGGCTTAAGTTAGTCAGGACTTACGCACGTGCGATAAGTCTTCTGGGTTTTGGACGATTTCTCGCGGGCTGCGCTTGCGAGAAATCGTCCATCTGCGTCAGTCCTATTAGTTCCTAGTAGTTTCTAGTTAGTTCGTTTGATGGGCTTAGGGTGGATAGGCAAATCAAGCCCTAAGCCCATTTTTTTGAGCAAATCGCCCACCACTTGGGCGCAACTGGGCAGCCTCCAGGTGCGCCCAAGTGGTGGGGATGAGCGTGATGCGCCGAAGCCTTTGGCTGGGAATGGGGCAGGGCAGCGATCGCACGTCTCCCAGCATCAGATTGTCATGCCGAGACTGCCCACCTGCGTATTTTGAAACCGCGCTACCCCCCAATCACCCGATCAGGGGGTTAGAAGGGGAGACTCGCCCACTAGAATGATTCAGTATGATGGTTAAGTCGGCATCAGTTCGACTTGCCAGATTCGACCCTGGTTTCGGCGTGGTCGGCGTATCGCCTAATGCCCCGTTATCGCTCGAAACCGCGTTGTGAACCTGCATTCATCCATTCACATGCCTAGATTTGTGCCATGAGTACTTCATCGAACGCCCAGTCCGGTATTGGTCAGCCCGATCGCATTTTGATTTTCGACACCACGCTGCGCGATGGCGAACAGTCGCCCGGCGCAACGCTGAACGTGGATGAGAAGCTGACAATCGCCCGGCAACTGGCACGACTAGGTGTGGATGTGATTGAAGCAGGCTTTCCCTTTGCCAGCCCAGGGGATTTTGAAGCGGTGAGCAAGATCGCCGCCGAAGTGGGCAGCGAAGACGGCCCAATCATCTGTGGACTGGCCCGAGCTACTCAGCAAGACATCAAAGCGGCCGCCGATGCGCTGAAGCCTGCCGCCAAGCCCCGGATTCACACCTTCATTGCCGCCTCGGATATTCACCTGGAATATAAGCTGAAAAAGACGCGGGCCGAAGTGCTGGAAATCGTGCCCGAAATGGTGAGCTATGCCAAGTCGTTTGTCAATGATGTGGAGTTTTCCCCAGAGGATGCGGGACGCTCTGATCCGGAGTTTCTCTATGAAATGCTGGAGCGGGCGATCGCCGCTGGGGCCACCACTGTCAACATTCCCGATACCGTCGGATACCTCACCCCCAGCGAGTTTGGGGCGCTGATCAAGGGCATCAAAGAGAACGTGCCGAATATCGATCAGGCCATCATTTCGGTACACGGTCATAACGACTTGGGAATGGCCGTGGCCAACTTTTTGGAAGCGGTGAAGAATGGAGCGCGTCAGTTGGAATGCACGATCAACGGCATTGGCGAACGCGCTGGAAACGCCGCGCTAGAGGAACTGGTGATGGCGCTGTATGTGCGTCGTCAATATTTCAACCCGTTCCTGGGTCGTCCGGCGGAGTCGGAAGCACCCCTGACCCATATTGACACGCGCCAGCTTTACAAAACCTCGCGCCTGGTGTCGAACCTGACGGGGATGCTGGTGCAGCCCAACAAAGCGATCGTTGGCGCAAACGCCTTTGCCCACGAGTCCGGCATTCACCAGGACGGCGTGCTAAAGCACAAGCGCACCTACGAAATCATGGACGCGCAGTCCATCGGCCTCACGGATAACCAGATCGTGCTGGGCAAGCACTCCGGGCGCAACGCCTTCCGCACGCGCCTGCGGGAGTTGGGCTATGAACTATCTGAGCAGGAGCTAAACCGAGCCTTCCTGCGGTTCAAGGACGTGGCAGATAAGAAAAAGGAAATTACCGACTGGGATCTGGAGGCGATCGCCAACGACGAAACCCAGCAAGTCCCCGAACTGTTCAAGCTAGAGCATGTGCAGGTGTCTTGCGGCGACCACTCGCGCCCCACGGCGACCGTCACCGTCCGCACGCCCGCTGGGGAAGAACTGACCGATGCCGCCATCGGCACAGGCCCAGTGGATGCAGTCTACAAAGCGATCAACCGCGTCGTCAGCATCCCCAACCAGCTCATCGAATTCTCGGTGCAGTCTGTGACGGCAGGCATCGACGCAATGGGCGAAGTGACGATTCGCCTGAAATATGGCGATCGCATCTTCTCGGGCCACGGCGCAAACACCGATATCATCGTCGCCTCCGCCCAGGCCTACCTGAACGCGCTCAACCGCCTGTCTGCCTCTCTGCAAAAGGGCGAAGCGCTGCATCCCCAGCACAGCGATGTGCAGCCCGTGAGCTAGGGGTTGGGGGTGATGGAGTGAGGGACGAGGGAAGAAGGAAAAGGGAAGAACGAAGAGGTTTCGTTTTTCGTTCTTCGTTCTTCGTTTTTCCACCCCTCCCCTCTCTCCTCCTAAAGCTCCGTTGTAATCACCGGACTCCCTTGCGGTTCGGCGGGTGCACGCTGCGACTCTACGGTAATGAAAACCGAGGCGGCTCTGTTGTCTGGAGTGGGCTGCTGGGGCGGCGTGAGCGTGGCGAAGACCTGACCTTGAGCATCAGGAACGAATTCGCCGCAGAGAATGAGGGAGCCATCTTGCAGCCGTAGCCACAGGCGATAGGTCGGTCGGGCGGCAGGGCGGGCAGATTTTCCATCGACACCACCACTTCATCCCAGCGGCCCGGCGTGAATAGCACCGTGCCGACTGCGGGCGCGTTGGGATCTTGCAAGGCAACTAGGCGGCTATTGGGTCGTTGCAGAATGGGGGCGATCGCATCTACAAGCTATTCAAACAAGCCCAGAACTTACGCACTTGCGATAACTGAGATCTTGCACCATTCTCAGTAAGGGTTGCTAAAGGAAGCAAAATCTG
>NZ_DVEA01000378.1:0-6149 GCF_015295965.1 Thermoleptolyngbya sp. M55_K2018_002 | reverse complement strand
TTTGAGTACCCCGCCGCGATCGCCCTCCATGACCGCCCGCCGCTACGCCCAGCCGCCGTCCCGCCCCTCTCGCAGCAGAGTCCGAGCCGACAACAGCCTGCCCGACTGGATTACGCAATTGCTCTCACTAGTCCTTTCCTTTGGCGGGCTTGCTCTGGCCGCCTGGATTATGTGGAGCGTCATCCACAATACCGAATGGCTGGCTCCGCTGCGGCAGCCGCTCGACCCGACGCAGCCCGCGCCCCAGTGAGTTGCTTAAGCTTGCAGAATCCGCAAAACCTGCTCGGTTTTAGAGCATCGTACCCCTGTCTGACCTCCCAGTCTGCTCCTGGAGCCTTAGGCGAAAATCAGCCCGTCTCGGCATCGTTGACGCGGCGAAGCTGCACCACGTCGCTCATTTTGCGGATCTGGGTGAAGGTGCGTTCTAGCTGGTTGTGGTCGCGGATGTCGATGCCGAGGTTAATCACCGCCGTCTGGCCGGGGAAGGTTTTCACCTGAGCATTGCGGACGTTGATGTTGTAGTCGCTGAGGCGCGAGAGGATATCCTTTAGCACGCCTACCCGGTCGATCACTTCTAGCTGAATTTGCACCGGATAGGTCTGGGCGCGACTGCTGGTGGTTTCGGCTGCGTTCCAACTGACGGGAATCAGGCGATCGCCCGGTACGCTGTCTGTATTCGTGCAGCCCTGACGGTGAATCGAGATACCCCGGCTGCCCTGCGTCACCACCCCAATAATCGGCTCCCCTGGAATCGGCGTACAGCAGCCCGCCAGATGATACAGCAGCCCTTCCACTCCTTGAATCGGAGAGCCATGCGTTTTGGGTGCGGGGCGCGGGGGCTGCGGCGGCGGATTGAGCAGCAGCGCCTCTTCTTGCGCCGTCGTAGCCACCGGAGCCACAGGCTGGAGCGCCTTGGTGGCATCCCGCAGCCGATTCAGCACATGATTAATCGTTACCTCGCCATAGCCCACGGCCGCCAACAGGTCTTCCGGCGTTTGATAGTTGCAGCGCACGGCCGTCACCTGCATTTGCTCCGACTTCAGCAGCGCCTCAAACCCCTTCTTGCCCAGTTCCCGCTCCAGCATGTCGCGCCCGCGCTGCACGTTCTCCTCCCGATTCGACCGCTTATACCACTGGCGAATCTTGTTGCGGGCCCCCGGCGTTACTACAAAATTCAGCCAGTCCAGCGATGGATGGGCATTTTTCTGGGTAATGATTTCCACAATGTCGCCATTCCGCAGCACCGTATCCAGCGGCACCATGCGACCGTTGATCTTCGACCCGGCGCAGCGATTGCCCACTTCGGTATGAATCCGATAGGCAAAGTCTACCGGCGTAGATCGCTGCGCTAGAGGAATCACATCGCCCTGCGGTGTAAACACATACACATCATCGTCAAACAGGTTGGTGCGGACGCTTTCCAAGTATTCCTGCGCGTCCTTGAGGTCGTTTTGCCAATCCAGCAGTTGCCGCAGCCAAGTCAGCTTTTCGTCGTCGGGGCTGAAGCGCGTCGCCGTAGACTTGCCCGTTTCCTTATACTTCCAGTGGGCAGCAATCCCGTATTCCGCAATGTGGTGCATTTCTACGGTGCGGATTTGAACCTCGACGGGGCGGCCGCCATGACCGATTACAACAGTGTGCAGCGACTGGTAGCGGTTGGGCTTGGGCAGGCCGATGTAGTCTTTGAAGCGGCCGGGGATCGGACGAAACAGGTTGTGAACCACGGCCAGGCTGCGATAGCACTCGTCAATCGTGTTAACGATAATGCGAACCGCCGTGATATCGAAAATTTCATGGAATTCCTTCTGCTGCCGCTGCATCTTTTGGTAGATGCCGTAGAGATGCTTGGGGCGACCCTTGAGTTCGACGCAGTGAATGCCCGACCGCGTTAGCTCTTGGCGCACGTCCTCTACTGTTGTTTCCAAATAAGACTCACGATCGCCCCGTTTTTCGATCACCAGCGCCTGCATGTCGCGATAGGCTTCTGGCTCCAGATACTTGAAGGCGAGATCTTCTAACTCCCACTTAAAGCGCCCAATCCCCAGACGGTTCGCTAGCGGCGCAAAGATTTCGCGGGTTTCCAAAGCAATCTGGCGGCGTTTGGCATCGGGCAAATGCTCCAGGGTTCGCATATTGTGGAGGCGATCGGCCAGCTTCACCACGATCACCCGAATATCCTGCGCCATCGCCATGAACATGCGGCGAAAGTTTTCGGCCTGGCGCTCGGTTTTGCTCTCAAAGTTAAACTTCGACAGTTTGGTTACGCCCTCCACCAGGCGGCTCACTTCGCTGCCAAAGCGCTCCTCCAGTTCTTCAACTGTAACCTCTGTGTCTTCGACCACATCGTGTAGGAACCCGGCAGCGATGACAGCGCTACTGCCTCCCAGATCGCGCAACAGCCCCGCAACAGCGATGGGATGAGCAATGTAGGGTTCGCCGGAGGCCCGCTTCTGTCCCTCATGAAGCTGGTAGGCAAAATTGAACGCATCGCAGACGACCGACGCATCCGAGCGGGGATTGTCGGAACAGTCGCCTGTGACCGGGCAGGCATGAGAAATCAGGCATTCTCGGAGCCAGTCGGGCAGTTCAACGTCGGTGGGTAGCGTGAGGGTTGTGGCGTTCATGAGGCAACTCCTGACAGGAGAAAGGGAGTGGGGATACGATTCAATCGCCCTGGCTAGGGGAAAGTGCTGGAGGCTAGGAGCCTGAAAACTCCCTGTGCGATGCGGTGGATTTTAGCTATTAAACTGTTCGAGGGGAACTTTTGGGAAGAGATCTGGCAATTGAAACCGTAAACGGGTCGTCTCTCGGTTGAACTTTCTGCTGAGCGCTTGAGATGAATTGCTAGAGAAGTTGTTATAAGTCGTTAGAAGTTGTTCAGTCCTGATTTCCTAAGCTAGCCCCCTAAGTTGCACAAATGCTTCACCAGCTAAGGTGTTCGCGAGGCAGTACTTACTTATTAGTTACGTTTATTAACGAGATAGACCGGACTAATAAAAGCGTTTCGGTGGAGATCAGGTGAAAGATTTATGAGAGATGCTAAAAGCTTGCAGATATGAGGAAAATACTGTCAGATTGAGGCGCAAGTTCGCTCAAATGCACCACTTGGCTTAAGGTTGTGAGCAAAGGTGGTGAGTTTGAGTGAGCTATTTCTCTACTATATACAGAATTCTTAACATTCGTTTAAGAATTCTGGTAGGAGTTGCTACATTGTCATGGCTTTATCAGAATGGGAGTCTTTCCGTCCGGTTTACGAAACCCTGCGATCGCTCTCTTCCTCTATGCTGGCACAGGTTTCGGGCGCTGCGGAGTCCCCTGCGGGGGTGGCTGATTTGCGCTTGTTATTCCAACAATTACAGACGCAATTTCAGCAGCAGGTTTTGACGCTGGACACGAGCAGGCTAGAGGGGGCGCTTCCCCCAGGGATCGCTTCGCAAATTGCCCCTCAGCTTCCCTCCCTCCACACCGAAATGGCAAAGCAACTGCGGCTATTGAACATGGACCTGATGTTTTTGCAAACGGCGCGGCAGCCCGAAACCGCACGGCAGCGAACCGAGCAAATGGGCGATCGCCTGCGCCTGCTGATGCGCTATTGTGATGCTGTTTTGGGAGAGGAGGCGTGATGGACTGCCTGAAGGATCGGGGCGTGCAACTGGTAGATGGGGTGCTGCGGGGAAACCTGCCCGCTCAGCAATGCCCCGTGTGCGAGGGCTGCTGGATTACGCCAGAGGATTATCACGACTGGAAGCAGGGTCAGCCCCAGCCTCTACCCGAAACCGTGAACCTGGAGGCCGCCGCCAACCATCCACCCGCCCCGCTGGACGTGCGGACTGCCCTCTGTCCCGACTGCGGCGGTTTTCTGTCGCGGGTGAAAACGGGCGCAACGATGAACCCGTTTTACGTCGAGCGGTGTCCCCAGTGTGGCGGCATCTGGTGCGATCGCGGCGAATGGGACGCACTCTCCGCGATGGGCATCAGCGCCATCATCGACCAGTTGTTTTCTAGTGATTGGCAAGGACGAATGCGAACCCGCGAGATGTTGCACCGAGAGCGCCTGGCCATGATTGACAAACTGGGCGAAGACCTAGCGCTGCAAGTCTTCGCCCTGGCCGAGCAGCTTGAGCATCACCCCAATGGCGATTTTGGCGTGGCCTATCTAATGCGGCGGGTCGGGGGGAGTGATGGGAAGGAAGAGAGAAGATAGAAGAACGAAAAGAGAAGATAGAAGAATGAAGAGCGAAGATAGAAGAGCGAAGAGCGAAGAGGTTCCGTTTTTCGTTTTTCATTCTTCGTTCTTCGTTCTTCATTTTTTCCGTCCCCCCCATGACCTACGCCTTTCCCGACTCTTTCTGCTGGGGCGCTGCGACCTCGGCCTATCAAATCGAAGGGGCGATCGCCGCTGAGGGCCGCAAGCCCAGCGTGTGGGATAGGTTCGCTGCAACGCCGGGGCGCGTGCTGAATGGGGATACGGGGGCGATCGCCTGCGACCATTACCACCGCTTTCGGGAAGACGTGGCGCTGATGGCAGACCTGGGGATCAGGCACTATCGCTTTAGCATCGCCTGGCCCCGGGTGATCCCCGATGGGCGCGGCGCAGTGAACGAAGCAGGCGTGGACTTTTATCGGCGGCTGGTGGATTGTTTACAGGAGCATGGGATCACGCCCTACGCAACCCTGTTTCATTGGGACAGTCCCCAGGCGCTAGAAGACCGCTACGGCTCCTGGCGCAGTCGGCAGATGGCACAGGACTTTGCAGAGTACGTGGCGGCGGTGGTGGCACGGCTGGGCGATCGCATTTCCCACTGGATCACCCTGAACGAAATTGCCTGCTTCACGCACCTGGGCTATGGCGTGGGCCAGATTCCTCCCCACGCGCCGGGAACCGTCGTCGCCACGCCAAAAGACGTGTGGCAGACCTCACACCATGCGCTGCTGGGGCACGGGCTGGCCTGTCAAGCCATCCGCGCCGCCTCGCCCATTCCCTGCACCGTTGCGCTGGTCGATAACTACGCGGTCACCGTGCCAATTGCCGAAACGCCAGAACACATCACCGCCGCCCAAACCGCCTTTCACACCGCCTGGGCCAACGGCGGCATTCTTTTCCCGGCGCTCACCGGAGCCTATAGCCCCCTGCTGCTGGAGAAGCTGGGAGCCGACGCGCCCGATATCCAGGATGGCGATTTGCAAACCATCTGCCAACCGCTGGATGTCCTGGGGCTGAATGTCTACTCCGGCAGCTACGTGCGGGCGGCGGATAGCGCCGACGGGTTCGAGACGCTGCCCTTTCCCGCCAGCTATCCCCGGCTGCACATGCCCTGGCTGTGGCTGCTGCCGGACTGCCTCTATTGGGGCGTGCGCCATGTCAGCGAGGTGCTGGGGCATCGCCAACTGCCCATCTGGGTGACGGAAAACGGCTGCGCGGTGGAAGACGTGCTGACAGAGCAGGAAGAGGTGTTGGACTGCGATCGCATTCTGTACCTGCGGCAACACCTGCAAGCCGCCCACCGCGCCGTGTCCGAGGGCTATCCCCTGGGCGGCTACTTTGTCTGGAGCCTGCTGGATAACTTTGAGTGGGCCTGGGGCTACGATCGCCGCTTTGGGCTGACCTATGTGGATTTTGACACCCAGCAGCGCATCCCCAAAGCCAGCGCCCGCTGGTATGCCGAGTGCATCCGACACAATCGGGTGGTCTAGGCAGGGTAAAATCATTTTTTGCAAATCTGCCTTGCAACCGGGCGCAAGATTCGGGCGAGAGAGCCGAATGCTGCCTACCCACAAGCGCAGGACTCGGACACGCTGCCTATGCCGTCGGCTTACGTAATTGGGTTGGGGAAATCGGGCATTGCCGCCGCTCGGCTGCTGCATCGGCAGGGCTGGCAGGTGACGGTCAGCGATTCCGGCTGTTCCGATGCCCTCCAGTCGATGCAGCAAACCCTCCAGGCGGAGGGCATTGCCGTCCTGCTGGGGCATCGCCTAGAGCCAGACCCCGCCCAGATGCAGCGGATCGTCGTCAGCCCCGGCGTGCGGTGGGATCTGCCCGCGCTGGAAACCGCCCGCGCCCTTGGCATCGAAACCATCGGGGAAATGGAACTGGCGTGGCGATCGCTCTCCAGCATTCCCTGGGTCGCCATTACGGGCACCAACGGCAA
>NZ_DVEA01000325.1:0-34701 GCF_015295965.1 Thermoleptolyngbya sp. M55_K2018_002 | reverse complement strand
GTTGAGGCTGCACGGGGTAGAGGGCGAGGGTTTGGGCGGGCAGGGGCGATCGACGTTCCATCTCAGCGCGTCCCATAGATTTCGGTTCACTCCTAGCCGTCCAAAAGCGTCATGGTGACGCTTTTTTTATTGTCCGAAACGCCTATACTTTGCGTTTTTTTGCATACGGGGCTGGCAACGGCTGCACACCCCAGTCTTATTGTCGCGGCGCAGTTTGCGTGGATTGACGCAGCGCAATGGGGGCGATCGCGTGTACGCTGGAACTGTCCGCCCATGTCCACTCTGTCTGTATTCGCGTCCTCATGCCTGAAGCCATTGCCCTGAGTGCAGGACAGCGAAATGCGATCGCCTTGCTGCTGTCCGGCAAAACTCATAAACAGGTCGCCGCCGAGATCGGCGTGTCCACAAAGACAATCCAGCGCTGGAAATGCGCCCAAGCCTTTCAGCTTGAGATGAAACGGCGCAAGGAACTGGGCGATCGCGCTGATGAGCACATCGAGATCAGGGAAGCGGCGATCGCCCAAAGCATCCCAGAACTCGATGAGTGGACAGAACAACTAGACGAACATGTGGAGTGGCTTTCAAAAGCTGCCAAAACCATCAAGGTAACGGGCTTCAACGCCATTGTTAAGGCATCTAACAGAATCCGCGACCTTCCTTCTGAGGCATTCAAGCCAGCCGATGCGATCGCCCTTGGCAAGTGGGGTGCGGAACTGGTCAAGGCTGCGTGCGATATTGAAGCGGAGCTGTTAGGACTTGGAGAGTTGGCGGAGCGCGTAAGTGGCATTCAAGAAGAGTAGTACGCGATCGCTCTTGGTTGAACTTGGGCGAGAGCGAATGCGCCGCCACATTGCTCGACGGCTGCCAGAGGTGCGGGCACAAGAGGGCGATCGCATCGACATCGACGCACTGATCAGCCTGCACCTGGCAAGCTGGGCTAAGCCATTGATGCAGCCCTCCCGCTACAAGTGTCTATGGGGCGGGAGGGGATCTGGGAAGTCGTACGCCGCTGCTGACGCATTACTGCTCACCGGCATTCAGCGAAAAATCCGGGTGCTATGTGCCCGCGAGTTTCAGGTGTCGATCAAAGACTCGGTACACCACCTACTGAGGGAGCGAATTGATGCGCTGGGACTGGGATCACGGTATTGGGTGCAGCGCGATCGCATCCTGGGCACTAACGGCAGCGAGTTCATTTTCAAGGGCGTTCGCCATAACGTTCAATCCATCAAATCGACTAGCGCCCTAACTCACTGCTGGATTGAGGAAGCGCAAACAATTAGCGCCGAATCTTGGCAGATTCTTATCCCCACAATTAGAGAACCAAACTCCGAAATTTGGGTGACGTTCAACCCGCTGAATGAGACGGATGTGGTCTATCAAGAACTGGTAGTCAAAGGGCGCGATCGCGCTTACGTCCAAAAAGTCAATTGGGATCGGAACCCCTGGTTTCCAGCAGTCCTCGACGAAGAGCGCCGCGCCATGCAGCGCACGGATCAAGCTGCCTATCAGCACGTCTGGGAGGGCGGTTTTTGGGAGCAGTCCGACGCGCAGATTCTGCACGGTAAATGGGTCGTTGACGAGTTCGAGCCTCAGGAGCATTGGGGCGGGCCGTACTATGGGGCTGACTTCGGATTCGCTCAAGATCCGTCTACCCTGGTGCGCTGCTGGTTCGACGGGGACGCGGCGCACGGCTCCGGGACGCTGTACGTTGAGCATGAGAGCTGGGCGATCGCCCTCGAACTCGACGACATGCCCGCCCGGTGGAAAGCGGATGTCCCAGAGTGCGATCGCCATCCTGTGAAAGCTGACAACTCACGTCCTGAGTCGATCGCCTACCTCAGGCGGCATGGAATCGACTACTGTGAGCCGTGCCGAAAGTGGCCGGGCAGCGTCGAAGACGGAATTGCATTCTTGCGGAGCCTGAACAAGATCGTGATTCACCCCCGCTGCACCAAGACCGCAGAGGAGGCGCGGCTGTGGCGGTACAAGACCGATCGCTATACAGGCGAAGTGCTGCCAGCGGTGCAGCCGGGACAAGACCACCTGATGGACGCGATCCGCTATGGGTGCGCCCCACTAATTGAGGCTAGAAACACAGGCTGGTTGGGGGTTGTCTAGGGGCGATCGCTATGAACGTTGAACAAAATTCGCCGCATTCTCCAACCTCGCGGGCGATCGCCTTGGTGGGAACGCTGCCAGAGAAGCGCGATCGCCCCCTAAATGGCTTACGACTACAGCGACCTAGCACAAAGCAAGCAACTGGTGATTGACCTCACCGGAATCACTACCCCGCTCAAAGCCGTACTGATTGAGCAGAACTTAGCCGACTCAGCAGGGCAGGGCGCACTGGGCACGACTTACCGCCCCTACTATGTGGCAGCCAGGCAGCTCCAGCGCAACCGCCCCGACCAGACGATCGAAGCGGCGGACGGCGCGAAGTTCACGAACCTTACGACAATGATCCAGTCGCTGCTAGAGGAGCAGCTTGCCTACGACCTGGCGAACGATCTGGTCGTGCCAGAGGGCTATGGCGCGCAGGACGCGCTGAATAAATTGTGTGGCTGCAAAAACGACAGCCTGTACACGCCGACGATGGCGATCCTAGTGGGCTAATGGTTGCAGAGTTTCGAGACGATGGGGCATTGCTTGATGCGTACTCCAGTCTGGGCAACAATTACACCGGGCTGGGCACTGGGCGCGATCGCCTCTCCCACACTGGAATCAACCTCGCCACCCAGCGGCTAGAAAAGCGCGAACTCGAATCGCTCTACCGCAGTTCCCGGCTGATTGAAAAAGCTGTGTCGCTGCTGCCTGCTGACTCTGCGAAAAAGTGGGGGCAGTGGAAAGCTGATGGCAATGAGCAGTTGCTTGAGGGTGAGTGCGATCGCCTCAAAATCCGCTCTGCCTTTGTCGAAGCGGGCACCCTTGGGCGGCTCTATGGCGACGGCTATATCGTGCTGGGCATTGATGATGGACTTCCGTTTGAGGAGCCTGTAGACATCAATGCGATCCGCTCGGTGCGCTTTGCCCGCTGCCTGAGTCGCTACAACCTGCAACCCGACGGCACGACCGGGATCTACAGCGATCCGACCTACTACCTATTCACCCAAACCCGCCAGCAGAAGGACGGGCACGAGCTACCCAGGCGCATCCACGGTAGCCGGGTGCTGCGGTTCTGGGGAAAATGGCTGCCAGAGGAGCTGCTAGCCGAAACCGGGGGCTATCACGATAGCGTGATTCAGGCATTGTTCGATGCACTCAATCGGTATGAGAGTGCGATCGCCGCCAGCGCGGCCATGACGCAGGATTACAATGTGTTCAGCTATAAGCTCAAGGGACTGTCCCAGCTTGTAGCTCAGGGCAACACCGAAGCCCTGCTCAAGCGATTCACCTCGATCCAGATGGGCATGAGTACCATCAAGGGATTGATGATGGACGCTGAGAACGAAGATGCCAGCTTTATCAGTCGCAACTTTGCCGGGGTGCGCGACATTATCCGGGAGTTGCAGGATGCGTTTATCGCTGCTGCTGAGATGCCCCGCTCGAAGCTGTTCAGCGGCTCATTGTCGGGCGCATTCTCTGAATCGGGGCAGAGCGATCGCTACGAGTGGGCAGACTGCATCAACTCCTACCAAGTCGATTGCTGGCAGGACAATTTATTGCTGGCAGGGCGCTATCTATTAGCTCAGCGAGAGGGCGGAATCGGGCGCTATCCCGACGATCTGGGTTTTACCTGGACATCGACCCTGCAGCAGACCCAGCTTGAGATCGCCCAGCTTGCCGACCTCAACGCCAAAACCGACGTGGCATATATGGGCGCTGGGGTGCTGATGCCTGCCGAGGTGAGAAACAGCCGCTTTGGGCAGTCGGAGTACGGGCAGCAGATCAACCTGGAAGGAGAGCTTCCGCTTGTGCCAGTGGAGCAGGTGCGAGAGGATGCGATCGCCCGTCTCATTCCCAAACAGGCATACTACCAGGCAGCAGGATACAGAGCCGACGGCTTTGCCGAACAGCTTGAGCTAGAGTTTGAAGAGGACACCCGCACTAGGGCAGATGCAACAGATTGGTGAAGTGTTGATTGAGATTGGTTGGGCGTTGACACTGGGAGGCTTTACGGCGCTGCTGTTGAGTGCGATCGCCTTCATCCTGGTGTGGGCGCATGAACACCGATGACCTCAAGGTAGTACGCGAGTACGAGAGCCTGCTGGATCGACTGGGTAAAGGGGCGATCGCCGATCTGGACGCAGCGCTTAACATTTCCTATCGGGCGATGGAAACCCAGTTACTCGATCGCCTTCAGGTACTGCAACAGTCTGGGGGCGATATCCTGGGGGCGCAACGGGCTGCGGTGCTGGTCAATGATCTGGCGGCGGTGATGCAGCTCGTCAACCCTGAGAATGCGGGCGAATATGAGCGGGCATTGGAGCGGGTGCTGAGTGAGGCGGGGGTGGAGGGCGATCGCCTCGCTGCTGAGCTATTGCAAGCGGTGCGCCCTGAGTCTGCCATGCGTCCCTTCGCGGGCATTCCGCTCGATGTCGTTGCCCAGCGATCCAAAGAATCGGTGCAGCGCTTGCGGAATCACTCAGAGGAGTTCCGACAGCGGGCTAGTGCGGTTGTCTCACAGTCGCTAATTCAAGGATGGGGTTCAACACGAACGGCGGGCATCCTGCGGCGGGAGCTGGGCATCACTAAAGGTAAGGCAGAGGCGATCGCCCGTACTGAAATCATGAGCGCGTTCAACTGGGGCGCAATGGTTCGCTACGTCAACGCCGGGATTGAGTTTGTGCAATGGGTCATCACGCCTGCTGAAAGCCTGTGCAGAGTCTGCGCTGCGCGGAACATGCGGGTTTATCGGATCAGGGATGCGATCGTGCCGGCTCACCCGTTTTGCCGATGCATGGTAATCCCTTGGGGCATGCAATGGCAAGGGCTAGGGCTGACTGACGATGAATTCGCCCGCGACTACCGGCAGCAGGTCATGGTCGAGCTGGTAGCCGACGGCAAAGTGCCTGACTATGGCGCAACGCCGTTTGAGCGGGCAGCAGGATTGGAGAGAGCGCCGGAGGCGGTATGGGTTCCTTGAACCGCTGCTGTTTCTGCTCCTTCAGCGTCCACTTGATACAATCGAATCAGCGATCGCCCTCGCCTCAAAAGCGACACGCTGACGCTTTCACCCACACATGACTCACCCCGGCTCCGGTCGGGGGTTTTTTATTGCGTCGGGAACGCTCACCAGAGCGAGTTTCCTGGCTTATGAGCTTTCGATTTGATTCAGCGCCGATCGCCAATTGGGAAGAACTGCCAGACGGCAGACTGCGGATCATGGCGACGATCAGCCGCGTCGGGGATCTGACCTACCGCCAGGCGGATGGGAGCGATCGCACTGAAACCCTAACTGCTGACGAGCTATTCGCCCCCACTTGGCTGGATTCGATCGCCACCGCACCTGTCACCCTGCGACATCCGCCCGAACCCGTCACCCCTGCCAACTTCAAAAAATACGCTGTCGGCATGAGTGGCAGCAAAGTGATTGCCCGTCAAGATGCTGGCTTAGTTGACGTGCTGTTCACCGTGGCGGATTCCGAGGCGATCGCCGCCATCAAAGACGGCACAGCCCGCGAAGTTTCAGCAGGCTACAGCGTTCGCATTGAGAAAGGCGACGACGGCAAGCTTTACCAAAAAGACCGCTACGGCAACCATCTAGCGATCGTCCCTAAGGGGCGGGCTGGCGAATCGGTGCGCCTGCATTTCGACGCAGCCGACGACGACGTGCTGTTTCAGGTTGACCAGGACATTCACCGAGGCAGCGGGCGCACCGAGAGCCGATATGACGCGGCGTGGACAGCGAACAAGCGCGATCGCCTCAAGCGCGGAGAAATCAAGGGCGGGTTTGCGGGCCCGAAAAACTCCTATCCGATCGCCTCACGCGACGACGTGGGCGACGCATGGGGACTGGCGGGGCAAACGGGCACCGGGAACCCTGACAGCATCCGACGCAAGATTATTCAAATTGCCAAGCGGCACGGCTGGACTGATGGACTGCCCGACACCGCACGCCAATGGGCAGACGACAACCGTATCCGAATTGATGGAGGCAGCAACGTGACCCAAATCCTGATTGGTAAGCGCATTTTTAACGTGGATGGCGAGGATGCTAGCGCCTTGAGCGAGGCGATCGCCCTCCTCTCTCAGTCTGAAGAAACCGCTAAAGCTGAACTGAGTGCAGCCAAGACCGAGCTAGAGCAAGTCAAGTCTGAAACCGCAGCCGAAAAGGCGCGGGCGGACGCTGCCGAGGGCAAGGCAACCGGGTTGCAAACGCGACTGGATGAGGCGCAGTCGGTGCGGATGGACGAGGAGGCGATCGCCTCTGCCATCCAAGAGCGCATGGACGTTTGGGCACTGGTGCTGCCCACTTTCCGCCGCGACGACTCCAGCTTCCAGCCTGACTACAAGCGCGATGCAGCCGAGGTCAGAAAGGATTACCTGGTCAAGATTAAGCCGGAATTGCGCGATCGCCTCGACTCTGCCACCCCTGAATTCATCTCTGGGCTGTGGGAAGCGCTGAAGCCCGCACCGGAGCAAGCCCGCGTCGATAGCACGAGTGAACTGGCAGGCGTGATCGACATCGTGACCCGCAATGACATGGGGGGTTACGGCAAGGGCAAAGAGAATCCCATGACAGCGCGGCGCAAGAGCCGAGCAATGCCCGGTACGCCCGCGATGACTCGCTGACCCCTGACCCCTGACCCCTAACCCCTCTCCAACGATGCCGATTCAAACCACTTACCCGTTTTCCCATGATGTTGCCCTCGCAGGGCAGCCCTATGGCATGGGCTTACACGAAAAAATCACCGCCTTTAGCAACGCCGTCGCCCACTTTGGGCGCGGGCTTGTGTTTAACGACGCAGTTGGCGCGAACAGTCGCCCCCGTGTTGGCTATGCAGCAGCGGCGATCGCCAACCTTAGCAACTTCTTGGGCGTTGCCCAGTACACCCATAAGCAGGTCACGGGCGACACGCCCGGACTAACGACGCTCGTCAGCCCGCAGGTCGCAACCTACGCCATTGGTGACGACATCACCGTAGTCACAAAAGGAAAGATTTGGGTCGTCGCCGAGACGGCCGTTGACTTGGATGACCCAGTACACATCACGTTCAACACAACCACTGGCAGCGGTCGAATCCTGGGCGCATTCCGCAACGCCTCGGTTGCATCTGAAACCACCGACCTGAGCGCGATCGCCCGCTGGGCATATCGCACAACCGCCGCCGGAATCGCCGTGCTTGAGCTGCGTCCTTAGCCTCGCGTCCTGCGTGGTGCTTCCTGAATTTCTCCTGAATTTCGTCCTTTGGAGTCCCTGAAATGCCGTCCACTTTGTTTATCCGCGATCAGCTTGAATACGTGCAGCAGCAGGTAGTAGAGCAGGATTTCCCAGAGAAGCTGATGGCGGCTGGGACAATCCTTAATATCAGTACCGAGATTCCACGAGGAGCTGAAACCTACGCCTATCGAATCCTGACGCTTTTGGGCGAGGCTGCGGTTCTTGCCAATGGGGCTGACGACATCCCCTTGGTCAACGCATACGCCGAGAAGCGCTCTGGCTTTGTGCGGACGTTCGTTAATGGCTATGAGTACACCGTCGAGGATATGGAGTCGGCCGAGTTTGCCGGAATGAGCCTAGATGCTCAGATGGCGATCGCCGCTCGTGAGGTACTTGAAACCAAGTACGACCTGACGGGCTACGATGGCGACTCAAACTTTAACCTGCTGGGGATGATCAACCATCCCAACGTGCCCAGCTACACCATCCCCAACGACGGCACAGGTACAACGACGACCTGGAGTACAAAAACCCCAGAACAGGTCTATCGGGATTTGCGAAACTTTGCATCTGCCACCCGAATCGCGACCAATGGCGTTGAAAACCCACAGGTGATCATCCTGCCGATCGCCCAATTCGATCTCATTGCTGGCACGCCCTATCCCGCCGCCGATGCCAGTGATACGATTCTGAGCTTCTTTTTGAAGACTCAGCGAATGACTCCGCAGGGCGTGCAGACCGTGCTGCCCGTGGCATACCTGGCAGGCAAGGGCGCAGGCGGAACCGATCTGATGATCAGCTACACCAAGCGCCAAGACAAGGTAAAGCTGCACATGCCTCTCGACTTCACGATGGAGCCTGTGCAGGTTCGCAACTTCAGCTATCGCGTCCCCTGCCGGATGCGCTCTGGCGGCGTGCAGGTTAACAAGCCCCTTTCGCTCCGCTACGCTAGCGGGATCTAAGCCCATGCCCGCAATCCGCTACAACCAGCCTAACTCTTTCACGATCGACTACGTGGCAGCGTCGGGGGCGATCGCCCGCCTCACCCTCATCGGTGGGGTAAATTTGGGCGTGACCGACGAGCAGTGGAGGGCGATCGCTCTCCATCCAGTCGTTAAAGCGCTGCTGCAAGACGGCACGATCGAGCCGCTGATCTCCGCGCCCGAAAGCGAGGGAGAGCTGGCAGGCTTCAACGTGATCGAGGACAAGAGGACGGGTCAGCCGATGCCGATTGTCGAGGCAGTCCAGAGCGGTATCGCACCTGCGCGAAATGAGGCGATCGCCCCTCCAGGCGAAGATTCTCCCTCGCTGTCTAGGGGCATCGCAAACCCCAGTCTCGACGCTGAACCAGTTAAGAAAATCCGTCGAAAAACCTGATGCAGAGCCTGAACCCATTCGCCCGATTCGCGCTGATTGCCACCGCACTGGCGGGGGTGTTTTTAATTGTGCGGGCGATCGCAAAAAATCCGCCCTGCGATTCCAGTTATCCCGAATGCAGTTGCGCCGAGGGAGAGGCGCAACTGATGCAAGCCTGCATCGGACAAGCCAACCACACGATAGGCGTAGCCAGTCGATGACAAAAACGCTAACGCTTCAGATTTTGCAAGACACCTGGCTTAAGCAAGCGCCGCGCCAATCTTCCGAGCTGCACAGCAGCGCAAGGCTTTTCATCGAAAAGGGTAAGTCCCTATCGATCACCGGGTACGGCTCTGGGCCGGAAAGTGCAGGCGACGACGTGACCGTCCATGTGCTGGTGCAGCTATCCACACCGCTATCCAGCAAGAGAGCTTGGTACGCCTATCAGCGCCATGTGGCGGTGATGGACGGCGATGCGCTGCTGTTTCCTGCGCCAGAGGTGGATGAGGGGACAGGCGATCGCGCTCTATCAAAAACCCCGAACTATACGGGTAAACGGTTAAGGCTGCCCAGCGGAGCAACAGTCTACACTGATCAGCCCATTGTCGCGGGCGGCTCATTTTCCTGGGGTGAGGCGACTCACGGGGGGACTCGCTCGGTTCAGAAGGCTGCACACGAGCAAAATATTATCCGGCTGGCGATCGCCCTCCAAAAAGCCCGCAACGAGATCGGCAAACCGTTCCGGGTCACGTCCTGGTATCGCCCGGAGCCGTTTAACTCCAACGCAGGCGGCGCAAAGTTCAGCCAGCATTTGGGCGGGGGTGCGGTCGATATTGCGGTTGAGGGCTTCAGCGGAGCGCAGCTTGCTAATCGGCTGGTGCAATGGTGGCCGGGGGGCTTGGGCATCTATCCCGGCAATCGTCGCCATATCTTGCACCTCGATATCGGCGGAAAACGTAAGTGGGGATTCTGATGCTCGAACGACGTGACTAGCGGGGGGTTCGGGGGGCTATAAGTCCCGCGCTGTAACTGTACTCCGTTCAGCGTCGGGATACATGGACACCCCGCGTCGATTGAGGGGATGAAGCTCGCATCCTTGTCCGTCCATCTATTCCGATCTTGAGGAGAACTTGGTGGCAGGGGGGGGTACAGTCGAAGTGCGATCGCCGAAGCCGAGGCGGGCGCAAGGGAGGTAGAGCGTGGACGAACTGCTGAAGAGGATTGAGGTGCTAGAGCAGGCGCTCGAACTGGAGCGATCGCTCAATGCTGAACAGCAGCAGGCGATCGCCCAGCACATCCGCCAAAACAGGCGCAGTATCGACACGATTGGCGCGGCGCTGTTGGGGTTTGCAGGCTTCTCACTGGTGATTATCCTGGCTGGGCTGCGCCTGGAGTGGCAGGGTGGCTCATTCGCTCTGCCTGAGACGTTTTTGGAATGGGCGCTGGGGGCATCCGGGGCAAGCATGATCGCTACTCAGTTACTCGATAGGCTAAAGAGCTGATGGCTACTCCATTCCCCGTAAACGCCTATCTCACATTCCAGGTTCCGGTCTCGCCGCTTGACACCGACGACCTTGGCAATGCGATCGCCACCACTGAACCGCTTGAGGTGCAGTGCTATCTCAGGGCGAGTAAGTCGAGTGCGATCGCCCGTGACCCGGCGGGCAGCAGCGACAACCGGATCACGATGGAGGGGCGCATCGCTGAGCCTGACGCGCTGCCATCGTCCATCATTCCAGGGGCGCGGGCGCAAATCGTCATCGTCGATCCAGGCGGCGTTGTGCCCAATCAGGAAGGCGAGTTTTTCCTGGAAGGCAGCACGCCCAGCGCATTCGGCATCACGCCCGCACTCGGCGCACCGATCAAGGGCTACTTTGTTGCCCGCTCTACTTGGGGGAATCAAGCGTGACCATCAAGATTGAGATCAAGGATTTAGGAACGGGCGATCGCCTGGCTGAGCTGCTGCAAAAAACAGAGAACCTTCGCCCTGCACTGACCAGAGCCGGGGCATACATGGAGCGCAAAACCAAGCAAAACTTTGCGGCGCAACGCGACCCCGACGGGGCTGCATGGGCAGGGCTGCGACCTTCAACACTCAAGCGTAAGCGGACGCGGGCAATCCTGCGAGAAACTGGGGCGCTGGCTGGCAGTATTGCCGCACAGCCTGCAACGAATGAGAGCGTGGCGATCGCCTCCGAGGGCGTGGATTACGGCATCTATCACCAGACGGGCACAAGCCGGATGGCACAGCGGCGATTCCTAGGCTTTGGCTCTGATGACGCGCCGAAGATTCGCCAGATTATTGAGGAGCATTTGGGGCTGTGAAACCTGAAATTGAGCAGAGCATCATCAATCGCCTGTCCCCACTGCGATCGGTCAGTGTAGCGGTGCGGGCTGTGCCGAATCGTCCTGCTGAGCTGGGCGAGATAACAGGCAACGGCGAGGTGCTGCTGATGTGTCGCCTTGGGCGAGCAGAGCCGCCGAGTACGCTTGGACAATATAATCAGCGCGTCCTTGACGAGTGGATGCTGCAAATCACCCTGCGCGAGTTTCGAGGGGAGCGGGGTGTACAGGATTTTGTGGAGGCGATCGCCCGCTTGTTGATTGGCTACAGACCCGACGGCGCGGGCAAAATGTACCTCTCAAATTACGAGATGCAAGGACTAGATCCCCGTGGCAACTGGCGGGTGGACATGACCTTTATCGCGCCGCGCCTGATTGTTGAGCATGGGGACGAGGAAGGGGCGATCGCGCTTCTGAGGCGGGCGATCTTTGAAACCGAGGTCTACGAAACGATAGTAGAGCCGGATCTGGTCGTGGAGTAAAATAGCGGCTAGAGGGATTATTAAACTCAGTCGCCCTCCAACAATAGCTGGGAACGCTAAGCCAGCGCTAAACCCCGACCCTAATGGCTAAATATTTTTACACTGGCCCGCTGTCGGCTGTGACCCTGCCGAGCGGGCCGGAGGAAACCCCGAAAACGGTTCTGCTCCACCCCAATACGACGGTGGAGCTGCCTGCCGACTGGGACTATACCAAGACTCTGCTGGAGTTCAAGATTCTGTCGCCCGTTGCAGAACCTGCATCAGCGCCCAAATCCACGCCGCGAAAAGAGAAGGAGGGCGCATAGATGGCAGCTAATTTTCTGCATGGTGTCGAGACGATCGTTATCAACGACGGGCCGCGGGTGATCCGTGAGGTGAAGTCGGCTGTAATTGGGCTGATTGGAACGGCTCCGCTGTACAAGGTGGCTCCGGCAGATCAGACGATCAACACGCCGCAACTTATCCTTGGCGACGATCGCCAGGCGATTCAGTTTTTTGGCGATCGCGCTACTGGCTTCACAATCCCGCAGGCGCTGGATGCCTTGCTGGATCACGGTGCAGGCGTGGTGGTGGTGGTCAACGTGTTCGATCCTGCGGTTCATAAGACCACTGCACAGGCGATCGCCTACACGCTCCCAACCACCGGGGCAATGCAAGACAAGGTGCAGTTGCGAAAAGTGACGGGCACGGCTCCGAGTCAAACCATCGTTGCTGGTACGACTGCCGAAGGGCTGACGGGTACATTCACGGTCACCAACGCTGCTGGCACGACAACCTATGTGGCGACGACCGATTACACGATCGACGTGGTGACGGGGCTGCTGACCCGTGTCGTAGATGGAGCGATCACCAGCGGGCAAGAGCTGCGAGTGACCTACACCTACGCCGATCCTTCGCTGATTGACGCAGACGACATCGTGGGCACGGTGACGGTCGGGGGGCAGCGCACCGGACTAAAAGCGATGCAGGATGTGTACTCGCTGCTGGGTTTCACGCCCAAGATTCTGATTTGCCCCGGCTTTAGCGAAGTGCCAGCGGTTCAGGCTGAGATGCTGGTGCAAGCTGAAAACGTGCGGGCGATGGCGTTGATTGACGCGCCGGTTGGGGCTACCTACACGCAGGCGATCGCCGGTCGAGCAGGCACAGCCCCAGTCAACGTGTTCGGCACGAGCAGCCGCCGCGCCATTTTGTTATTCAACCGACCCAAAGCCCGCGACTCGATCACCAATAGCGACGTGCTTGAGCCTTACAGCCAACGGTTTGCGGGCGTGATGGCGAAAACCGATCGCGATTTTGGCTACTGGTGGAGTCCGTCTAACAAAGAGATTCTGGGTATCACTGGGGTTGAAACCAAATTGACCGCAGCCGTTAACGACCCAGACACCCAAACCAACCTGTTAAACGAAAACGGGATCGTCACCATCTTCAACGCTTTCGGAACGGGCTTGAGAACGTGGGGCAACCGTTCGGCGGCGTGGCCGTCGGATACGTCAGCGCTGAACTTTATCAACATTCAGCGCACGACCGACATTCTGCACGAGTCGATCGAATACTCAATGCTGCAATTTTTGGATCAGCCGATTAGCGCAGCCGTACTAGATGCGATCGTCGAGTCGGTGAATGGGTTTATTCGCCAGCTCATCTTGCGGGGGGCACTGGTTCCCGGTTCACGCTGCTTCTATGAACCGGCACGCAACCCAGCGTTGCAACTGGCAAATGGACAGGCAGTGTTCAACCTTGACATCATGCCGCCGCCGCCGTTGGAGCGGATCACGTTTGAGAGCCGGGTAAATATCAACCTGCTCCAGAATGTGAACGCCGCGCTGCAACCTCTAGGACTGTAGGAGACTAACAAAAATGGCGCTGACTTCTAATGTTTTTGAGGATGCAGTTTGCTGGATCAACGGTCGGAGCCTGGCGGGGCACGTCCGCGAGATTGAACTGCCGACCGTGACGTGGATGACCGTCGAACATGAGGCGCTGGGCATGTTTGGCACGCCGGAGTATCCGGTACGGATTGAGCCACTGGAATGCACGATCACCTGGGCGGATTTTTACGAGACGCTGGCGATCGCCGCCGCCAACCCGTTCACCGACGTAAAGCTACAGGTGCGGGGCAACATTGCGGAGTATGGTGCAACGGGTAAGCTGGGCGATCGCCTGATGACCGTAGATATGTCTGGCAGATTCTTAGAAAACTCGCTGGGCAACCTGTCGCCAGGGGAGCCGGGAGAGTATGAAAGCATGTTCAAGGTCACCTACATTAAGCAGCAGTACAACGGTTCCGAGATCTTGGAACTGGATGTGAATATCCCGCTTTATCGGGTGGCCGGGCAAGACCAGCTTGCAAACTTCCGCCGTAACCTAGGGGTCTCATGAGTAAGAACGCAGATTTGGCGATCGCCCCTGAGATCGCTCCCACCGAGCCAGAAATCAAAACCGTGATCGTTCTGCCGTCTGGCGGTGTTGCCGCCGAACTGCCGCTATCAGGGCGCGACTACTGGGAGTTTCTGCAACTGGCATCCAAAGGCGCAGACTCTGCAAGCCAATGGCTACTGCTCAACGCCTTCACGCTTGATGGGCAACCCCTAACGATTGACCAGCTAGAGGATGGGCTGGATTTTGAGGACGTGCTGATCCTCAACGCGGAAGTCACTAAGCTGTTCTCTCCTGACGTTGAGGCGGGTGAGTCTATCACTCTGGCGGATGGGCGATCGGTGAATCGTCGCAAGCTGTTAGGGCGCAAGTTCTTCGAGTTTCAGCGGCGGGCTAGTGAGAAGAGCGGGGTGCTTGGTGCAACACGCTGGGTCATGACTCAGATGTTTGAGATTGACGGGGAGCCATTAACCGAGGCGCAGCTGCTGGAGAGTCCACCGGAAGGGCTGGGGTTTAGGGCGATCGCCCAGCTCAACCAGATCCTCAATGCGCTTTTCACGGCTGCCCCAGCTCTCAAGAAATAATCGGCATCAGCCGAGAGACGGGGTGGGGCATTGGAGAGCTAAAGGCGCTGACGGTTGAGGAGCTGGCTTTCTGGCGGCGCGAGGTGATCCGATTCCAAAAAGCGCGAGAGAAGGCTGAGCGGGAAGCGCAGAAGAAGAAGTGAGCGAAAAACTCCAGATCCTCATCGAAGCCCTGAACAACGCCTCCGGCCCGATCCGCGAGGTGCAACAGCAGATTGAGGCGCTGTCGAATCAGTCGTTTCTGACCCGTGACCTGGGGCGGAGTATTACGGATCTGGGCGATCGCATGACGAACACCGTCAGTCGTCCGATTCAGAACGCCCTGACCACAGCAGCTCACGCCGCGATGGATTTTGAGTCGGCAATGGTGGGCACAAATCGCGCCGTCGGAGCCGACACCCAGGCAGAAATCAACGCCACCCGCGACACCGTAATGCGCCTGTCTCAGGAGCTTGGCATCCTGCCGACGGCAATGGCTGATCTGGTAGCAGAAGCGGGCAAACTGGGCATCGCAGCGCCCCAGATCGAGGACTACAACCGCCTGGTGGCTCAGACAGGAGTTGCCTTCGACATGAGTACGGATCAGAGCGGGGCGGCGATCGCCAAACTGACCAACGTCCTCGGCTATATGGACAGCCAAGGGCGCGTAAATATTGAGGGTTTGAGGCAGTTAAACGCGACCATCGACTATTTGGGCGACTCGGGTGCAACCTCTCAGAGTGCGATCGTCAACGTTCTGGGACGGGCGGGGGGTGCTGCGCGTCAGTTCGGCTTGACCAACACCGAAGCGGCTGGGCTAGCAACGGCATTTCTGAACTTGGGGGACGCGCCGGAAGTGGTGGGCACTGCCTTGGTCGGGATGCTGCCAAAATTGCAAAACGCGACCCGGCAGACAAGTGGATTCCAGGAAACACTTGCAGAGATCGGGATATCCGCCAAAGACATGGAGTCTGCCATCAAGCAGGACGCATCGGGCGCGTTCCTCGACCTGATGGACAGGATTCAGGCAAGCGGGAACGCATCGGGCATTATCCAAGGACTATTCGGTTCTGGCTCTGATAGCGCCATGCTTGCCAAGGCTGTCAGCAACGTAGAGCAGTTCCGAAAGACCATCGAATCGGCTGAGGGCGTGGACGTTGGGCGCTTAGGGGGCAGCTTTGAAACTGCCAGCGCAACCAGCGGCGCGGCACTGGCTAGGCTCAAAACGTCGATGTCAATCCTATCGATTGAGATTGGCTCGGTGCTGCTGCCTGCGATCGCCCAAATCGCCCAAGGCATGACCCCCATCGTTCAGAAAATCGCAGAGTTCGCCCGCGCAAATCCCGGTATCGTGAAAATCGGGGTGGCGTTGGCGCTGGTGGCTGCTGCTATCGGGCCGGTACTCGTTGCGGTCGGCTCCCTGGTTTCAGCGTTTGGGGCAATTGGCGGGGCGATCGCCGGAATCAAGGGCTTCATGCTGGCGATCGCCGCCATCAAAGCGGGGGTGCTGCCTGCGATGGGACTGGCTGGGGCGCTGGTGAAAGTGGGCGCAATCATTGGGGGCATCGGGTTGGGCCCGATTGTGGCGATCGGGGCTGGGCTGGCTGCTGCCGCCTACTTGGTCATCCGCAACTGGCAGCCGATTAGCGGGTTTTTTGCAGGGCTATTTGCCAGTATTCAGAGTGCGATCGCCCCAATGGTCGCGGGCATTAGCCAGTTCTTTGCGGGCTTTGCTCAGGGATTTGCAGCGGTGATTCCGGCGGCGGCTCCGGCGATCGCCCAACTGCAAGGATTCTTTGCTGCGATGGCTCCGTCGCTGATGGTGGCAGCTCAAGGAATTGCCCAGATGGTCGCCGGGATGATGCAATTCGGGCTGGCGATCGCTCAGCTCACCCCGGTCGGTATGCTGATCCAGCAGATTGGCGCAGCGTTCAACAGTGCAGGGTTTAGCGCTGCCAGCTTTGGAGCAATGGTAGGGGGCGCGATCGCCGTCGTGGTGAGTGCGATCGCCCAAGTGATTGGACAGCTTTCCGCAATGGTGGCAGCGACCGCCGGAGCAGCCGCGCAAATGGTCGGCATCATCACCGGACTGGCGGGGCGCTTCTACAGTGCAGGGGCGCAACTGATGCAGCGACTGGCAGCGGGTATTACGGCGGGTATTGGTGCAGTGACAGGGGCGATCGGGGCGGTGGCGGCTCGCATTGCAGCAGCCTTGCCCGGTTCGCCCGTGCGCGAGGGGATTCTGCGATCGTTCAACTCGCCTGCGTCGTCGCCCGGCGCTGAGCTGATACGGATGCTGGGTCGAGGGATGCAGGCAGTCCCAGTGCAGCCGTTTATGCAATCGGCGCTGTCGCCACTGTCTACGCCGTCGGGGGGCGGGGTGCAGCCTGCGGTTTCTGGTAGGGGGCGGTGGGTTTGGCGGGTCTGTGTCGGTATCAATCACCGTGAACGTGGGTGAGGGTGCTGATGGAGGGGCGATCGCCAATACGCTTGACGAGCGACTGCGCGAGATGCTGCCCCGCCTGCTGCGTAACGAGGAATCCAGGCAAGCGAGGGTGGCTTACTGATGGCACTAGCACCCCCACCACTAAACAAACCACGCCGCCGGATCTGGGGCGTTTTGGGCAGCGTCGAGTTTGAGCTTGAGGTCGCGCCCAACTCGTTTGGGCTAAAGGAATCGACCGAGTACGCCAGCCATGATCGGATCGAGGGCAAGCCCCGGTTGCAGTGGACGGGTGACGCGCTGCATGAAGCGGATATGACGTTTCGCTGGCTGTACGAGTGGTGCGACCCAGAGCAGCAGATCAAGCTATTGCGCGACGAGATGGCAAAGCACGAGCCGCTGCGACTGGTCATTGGCTCTCGATACGTCGGCGCGTTTGTGATCCTCGACATCACCAGCAGCCTGATCGTGACCGATGAAGTGGGTCGGACACTGCAACTAGAGGCGACGGTTAAGCTTAAGGAAGCGCCACTTCCCAAAAACTTTGGGGCAAGGCGGGCGAAGAATTTTGCGCTGGTGTCACCCTTTAGAAGACGTTAACTAGCGGGGGGTTCGGGGGGCCATGATACTGCCTGTGGAGGAAGGTTGCCTGGGAACCCTGATGAAGCAGGAAACCCCAAGAGCGATCTTGGGAAGCCCGCGCTCTACCCGCTAGGGTGAGCGTCGGGAGGATGTCACGTAGGTGAGCGAGATGAGCGAATTTATCGAGTACACCACGACCGACGATGAGCGCTGGGACTGGATCGCATTCCAAGCCTACGGCGATCCCTACGGCTACGAGACGATTATCAGGGCGAATCCTGAATTCCTCGGAGTGCGATCGCTCTCTGCTGGCACGATCCTCAGGGTGCCCGTCGTGGAACAAGCCGCGCCGACGGTCGATCTGGAATCCCTGCCACCGTGGAAGCGCTAAATGGTTAGATACCCCACGTTCAGCCTCACTTACGAGGGCAAGGACATCACGGAAGACATCAAGCCGTATGTTTTGGCGATCGCCTACACTGACAAGCTCGAAGGCGAGAGCGACGAGCTAGAAATCACCCTAGAAAACCTGGATCTGCGGTGGATGAATGCCTGGTATCCCAAGCCAGGCGATCGCGTCACGCTGCGGATCGGCTATCTGGGCGAGGCGCTGATCGGCAGCAGCTTCGAGGTGGATGAACCGGAGTTCACGGGCGCGCCCGACACCCTGCGCCTTAAAGGGCTGGCAACGCCAGTGACGGCGGCGCTAAGGCAAAAAAACACGACAGCTTACGGCAATACGACACTGAGGGCGATCGCCCGTCGAATCGCTGACAAGCATAAGCTGCAACTAGTCGGCAACGTGCCAGAAATCCGACTGGAGCGGGTGACGCAGAAGGAAGAAACCGACCTGGAATTCCTGCGGAAGCTGTCTGCTGACTACGGACTGATCTTCAAGGTCGAGGGCACTGAGAAGCTGGTGTTTTTCAAAGAGTCCGACCTTGAGGCAGCGGCAGCGGCGATCGCCCTTGACCGCAAAGACCTGGCGCGATACTCGCTGAAACGGGGCACAGCCGGTACTTACAAGAGCGCTGAGATTAGCTACCAAGATCCCAAGACGGGCAGATTCATCAGCGCCAAAGTGGACGCTCAGGGCAAAGAGGTGGCAAAGGCAAAGGAGGATGCGCCCGCTGCTGGTGACGTGCTCAAAATTCGGGAGCGATGCGAGAATCGGGAGCAGGCGATCGCCAAAGCGACCGAACAACTGCGCCGCGCCAACAAGGGGCAGATCGAGGGGAATCTGGATATTGAGGGAAACGTGAGGCTTAATGCCGGATCAAACCTGACTCTGACAGGCTTTTTCGGCTTGAATGGGAAATACCAGATTGAGCAAGTACGGCACACGCTAACGAGACGCGAGGGCTATAAATCCAGTGCTGAAATCAAAGGGATCGAAGTCGAAGGGCAGCGGGAATAACAGCAGTGGTGCAAGCAGTCTGCATTTCGCTGAGATTGTGCAGGTGTTTGGCAATGGGACGGCGATCGCCCGCATTGAAGATCTCGACAATCTTGAGACGATGCCCATTCCCGTCGGGCATCACAACAGCAAGGACGATAATTTCTTCTATTGGATGCCCCGCGTCGGTCAGCGTGTAGCGGTGCTGATGGACGAGAACGCCGAACAGGGCGTGATCCTATGCGGCATCTACACCGAAAGCGACCCGCCGCCAATTACCAACCTCGACCAGTTTTATCTGAAGATTGGCGGGATTGAGATCGTGGGCGATCGGATTACGGGGGTGCTGCAAGTTGACTGCACGCGGGTTGAAATCACCTGCTCGACCGAGACGACCATAAATACAATTCCGGTGGTTTGCGTCGGGGCCCCCGATAATGACGACGAATCGTCGGGATCAGATCGCATCACGGCCAGTAATCAATTTGGTGACGCTTGATACATTTTTGAGATCGGGTGAAGGCGATCGCCATCCGTATCTTATCCGTTTCCATCCGTTCCAAAAACGACATGGCGACGCTTTTGGGAACACTCCCGACATGACCACCGCAGCTACTCATCCCGACTACAGCGCCCTGCAATCCTGGCGATCGCTCCGACTTGGCGAACTCGTGCCGATTCAACCTGTGCAGGCGTGGTGGCAGTACAAGCTCGGTGAGATTGGGAGCATTGCCGCCGATGGCGAGGATCTGGAGCAGGCGATCGCCACCATCCTGAAAACCCCGCGCGGCAACGACATCCACCGCCCTGAGTTTGCTTCTGATCTGTGGGATTACATCGACTACCCGATCCCACGAGCCACGCCGTTTGTGATTCGTGACTCGGTGGAGGCGATCGAGGTCTGGGAGCCGCGGATTGACCTCGACACGATTGAGACGCGCCCCTATGAGGGAGGCATTGAGCGGATGGCGATCGCCCTCAGTTGGCAGATCGTCGGTTCCGACGTTGTGCAAGAACTCGACGTAGTAATTTAGTGCAGGTTCTGCATGGTTCTGGAGCGCCCCAATTTTATCGACCGTGACCCCGCAAACATTGAGGCTGCGCTGATTGAGCGCTGGCAGGAAGTGTCTGGCCGGACGCTGTTTCCGGCACAAGTTGAGCGTCTGTGGCTCAACCTGCTGGCGTATGAGGAAGCGCTGCACAAGCTGGAGATCCAGTACACCGCAGAGCAAGAGCTGGTGAACTATGCAGTCGGAGTAAACCTAGATCAGCTAGGGGCGCTGGTCAGCACGCCGCGCCTGGCTGCCAGTTTTGCCAAGACGACCCTGCAATTCACCAAGGGCATCTTAGGTGAGGCGGTGAACGTGCCCGCCGGGACGCGAGTGCAGGCGACCAACGGCGTAACGTTCGAGACTGACGACAATCTGTTTATCGGTGCGGGCGTGCCGACCGGAAGCGCGATCGCCACCTGTACCCAGCCGGGGACAGTCGGGAACGGATTCACCGCAGGGCAGATCAATATTCTGACAGCTTCTGTCACAGGCATTATCAGCGCCGCCAATACGACCACCAGTTCAGGCGGGGCTGAAATCGAGGCGGACGAACCATACCGGGAGCGAGTGAAGCTTGCGCCCAACCTGTTCACCACAGCAGGATCTGTGGGGCAATACGTCTATCTGACTCGCCAAGTGAGCCAGCTAATCGTAGACGTGGCGGTGGTTTCGCCTGCGCGGACAATTGTTCAGGTCTACCCGCTGACCGCTGACGGCTCTCTCCCCTCTGAGCTACTGGACGCAATCACCGACGCGCTGACGGCAGCCGATGCCCGCCCGATCTGTGATGATGTGACAGTGCTAGCTCCGGGTGTTACTAATGTTTCCACGGTTGTGGAAGTCGTCGCGTACACCACGGCTGACCTGACAGAGCTACAGATACAGCTTGATACGGCGATCGCCCAATTTGCCGCCGCCAAAAAAGCACGACTGGGGCAAGACCTGGTGCGATCGCAGCTTGTCGCAGCCTTGTCACTGGAAGGGGTCTACAGCGTAACTGTAACCAGCCCAGCTTCTGATAGCATCGTGGGCCCGACCAACTATCTCAACATGACCGGGCTAACTGTGACGATTACAGGAACCAATGACGGATAGTCTGCTGCCTGGATCAGTCAATGACGAACGCGCCCGCATTTTTGAGGAGCTGGCGCGGCGGATTGGGGCGATCGCCCCTGGTATCGTGTCGGTCTATGACATCGACAACGTGGAATCCTCGGCACTGATTCACCTGGCGGATCAATTCAACGTGTTGGGGCTGCGCGGGTGGAACCTGGCAAGCACCGAGGCGGAACGACGGGCGCTGGTGAAAGAGGCGATCGCTCTCCACAAAAAAGCGGGCACCCCGTTTGCCGTGCTGCGAGTGATGGCGCTGGTGGGCTACCCAGGCGCAACGATGGAGGAAAACCCGCCGCTGCGCTATGACGGCTCGTGGAGCTACGACGGCTCAGAGCAGTACATTGGTAAGCGCTTAGACGGGTTTATCGTCGTTCTAGATCCCGTGCAGTCGGAGGTCAGCACCGCGCTGATCGAGTTGATTGTGGGATTGATTAACGAATGGAAAAACGCCCGCACAAAGCTTCTAGATCTGCGGATTGGTGATATCTCGCTGTTCTCCAACCTGCTGCAATATGACGGCTCTTGGAGCTACGACGGAAGTCAGGAGTACGACGGCATCAAGAATATCTAGGGAACGCTGGCAGGTAGTCAGCAGCGCTCTCACATGGTCGATATTGTCGATACTCCGTCGGGATTCGTCCCAGTCACTCGGATCGAAACATCCGATTTGGCGCTGGGTGGAAATGAGGTTAACTCGCCAAACAAGCAGCTTAAAGAGCTGGCGCGCCGCGATCGCTGGCTGAATGATCAACTGGCAGCGTTTATTGGGGTGGGTGACACCGTTGCCCAAAACTCGTTTGAGGCGTTCAAGCAGGCAGGGATCGCGGGACTGGCTCAGGGGCGCTTGACACTGGTCAGCGGAAACCCTACTGGAACAGCGGCGGGTGCGACGGTTCTCTATTACACGCCCTACAACGGGGATGTGGTGTCGCTGTATAACACCACACTGTCTCGGTGGGAGGCGTTCACATTTACAGAGCGATCGCTCTCGCTGGCAGGACTGCTAGCAAACACCAACTACGACATCTTCCTGTTTGACAACGCTGGGACTCTCACGCTTCAGGCGGTCGCTTGGACGAACGGAACGACTCGCGCAGTAGCTCTAGTGAGGCAAAACGGTGTCCTGGTCAAAAACTCGGACTTGAGGCGCTATTTGGGGACGATTCGGATCAATCCAACCGCAGGGCAGTGTACCGACGACAACACACGCCGTTTTGTGTATAACGAGCTGAACCAGGAGCCTAGACCCCTAAGCGCGAATGTTTCTGCTAGCTACACCTACGCCAGTACCACTTATCGAGCGGTAAACAACAACACCACTGTGGGACAGGGCAGGGTGGAAATCGTCACGGGTAGGACTATTGATGGGCTAGTTTCGGCTATTTTGAACGTCGCGGCGGGCGCACCCACGGGCGGGATCGCCGTCGTTCTTGATGCGAACGCACCAGGCACCGGCCTAGTCCCCGGCGTGGTGGGGCTTTATAGTATCAACACTATTGGGCAGGGCTTCATCCCTAGTGGTTATCACTTTATTCAAATGAGCGAGGCGGCGTTTGGTGGAACTGCCAGCCTCAGCAACCCCGGACTAAGAATTGATTTAAGGATGTAATAAGATGCCGAACCTGATCCAGCTTCATGAGGCGATCGCCCTTATCGCCCCTATCCACGGCGTTGCAGACACGGGGGGCGGCACATTCCGCATTGATTGGGTAGACGAACCAGCCGAGGTGCAGGAAGAGGCAGCGCAGGAGGCGATCGCCGCCTACCTTGCCCAGCCCGACCCGCCCGACTGGGATGGACTGCTTGACGATCTCCAGGACTCGGCAGCATTTGGGCGGGCGTTTGCTGCCGGAAATGAATCCGTCGCAGCCTCAAACGCTTTACAGCTTGTAATGTTGTCGCTTTCCGGAACCAAAAGATTGCCCAATCTCGTATATGGGTTCAACAACCTGAGATCCGCGATGGCGACCACTTCAGCGGGAGATTTTAGTGTCTCCGAGCTGGAGTGGATTGTCGAGCGACTGACTGCGCGCCACTTTCCCCTGGCAGGCTTCGACCTTACTTGAGTTGCGCTTGGGACTTGCTGATTAGCTTGCCATCCTGAAACATGGCGTTGGCATTGCTGAAATCAGCGTTAGTCCATTGGTACATCACGGTTTCAGTGCCCGCGATCGCACTCCGGCTGATTTCCTCGCCTTTGCCTAAGATTGCTTCGACTTCTGCCAGGGTCATGCCTGGCTGGACTTGATCAAATTCGGCTTTAGTGACGGCGGCGGGGCTGACGGATGGGGACGGTTGGGCGGCGGGGAAGTCCACTTCGCAGGCAGCAATCGGGAGGGCGATCGCCAAAATAAGGAAAAATCTAAGCATAATGGCTGTATTAGTGAATCTGTCTGTTCTTATACCAGGATGCGATCTAGCCACCCAGAGTCAAACCTGTCGATTTAGACAGTCTTGCGGTGAAAGAACAGACGTATCCTGTCGAAACTGCTAATATTCTCTCCGGGGTGCTTTGTTGACGGTAGAGCTGGAATCAGGAAATCGTGACGAGTCCAACCCAAATCCTCCTTCAGCGACTGGCTGCCAGCCCCGCGGAGTCGCAAGCACTAGGGCGCTGCATTTTCTTCCTGAATGGCGACGGACAGATCTGCGTTGAGTGCGGATGGAGCGATCGCCAAGCGGTCGTCTTAATCTTGGTAGAACACGGGCGTAAAATCACTAGTCACAGAATCCCAGTTTATATCCGAGAATCTGGACAGCTTTTCACCACGGTTGAACCGTGCTTGATCATGCAGCCGCCGTCATTTCTTGTTCCTGAAATACCTTTCACCTGGCAGCTCCCGAACCCGGAAGTCGAGGCGTGTGCGATCGCAATGGGCACTCAGGCTTGCGTCTGGAGCAGCAGCCAGTTCAATCAAGCCAGCAAGTGCAGCAGTTCCTGGGTTGGGCGAGACATCCGTCCGTGGCACATTCCAGAGGAGCTGGAGCGGTTGAATGAGGCGATCGCCACCCACAAATTTATCGATAACTTCCAGTACCGCGCCCTCAACTTTGAGAACGAGCCGATCCTGCTGACCGTGCGCGGCTGGCTGGTGCATCAGAATGGCGTGTGGCTGCGAGTGATGCAAAACCTGCACCGCGAACCGCTCTAGCGCCGGGGTGCTTTGCTGCGCTTGCTTTGAGTGCTGTGCCCGTTTTGCTTGCCGCGCCCGCCCTTTTCGATCGTGCCACCGAAAGCGATCGCCAGCGCATCGCACCACTCACGATCCAGTGGTTGTAGCGCCTGTAGTAACGTCAACTCCCCCGCCGTCGGCTGCGCCGTTCCTGATAGCAGTATTTCCAGTCGGCTCCGGGGAATTGTGCTGATTTCAGCAGCCTCGTCTAAGCCGTGGGAAGCGACCGCTTGGTTCAATAGATCGGCGGCGCATCCATAGGGTCGTGAGGGCATGGGCGCAGGGGATGGGTCGAGTCCACGGGCGATCGCCAATAGTTCCTCTGGATCAAAGCGCTGCCCGGTTTTTGGATTGGTGAGGTGAGGGGCGATCGCCAAAATGAAGTCTGGGCGAGGCTCACGGTAAACCTCGCCTGGCGCTGCTTTCAGGTTCTTCTGGATATCTCTAACAGCAGCCTCTGAGTAGCCTGCTTTTTCTGCCAACCGCCGCCCCGAGATCCTCCCCGACCGTATCTCCTCTTCGACGATCCGTCCAACGCGCTTCAGTCCCTCTGGATCATAAAATCGGCTGCTCATAATTTCCCCTTACGGGTGGGGTATGCAATGGTGCGTTTTGGATGCTGCGTGGTGGGCGGCTAACTCTAGATTACGGCGAGAATGTAAATTTTGTGTAAATGCGTAGTCAAACTCGCAAGGCGAGTGGTAGACTTCGCAAAGAACATTGCAAAAACGCAAAGCCATGATCGCCAATGACGAAAAACGCAAAGTCGCAAAAGCCCTTCTTAGTGAGGGGCTAAGCAACCCGGCGATCGCCCGCAGGCTCGGTGTCGATCAATCCACCGTATTTCGGTGGCGGCGGCGCTGGAGCCAGCAAGCGATCCAAGAGCAAGAAACTGCTTAAAAAAGAACCGCTTAGGGTTTGCTGCCCAGCGGTTCTCACGTCAACGATTGAAATTGAAACTTATGCCTAAGATATCACAAGCAGATAGCGTCCGACAGGTTATACAGCGCTACGTCAGCTCAGGCGCAGCCCTCCCCAAGCGAACCGAAATTGAAAGGGAGCTGGGGTTAGAACCCGGCTTCATTCTCAGAAACTTCTGGCTTGACCAGAGCTACAGAGAGGCGCAGCTCAGCCGCCGCAAGCCGCGGCGGGCGATCGTGGATGAAGACAGAAAGAAAGCGCTGCTGCTGTGGGCGGAACGTCGCCCCGGTGTACAGATGACGGAGCTAACCTGCATCTTTGCCGACCTGGAGCAAAAAGACCGCTTGGCGGCGGTCAATTTGCTGATAAAAGCGACAGATGGCGTAAAGCTAGAGGGCGATCGCCTGTGGCTGAAAAACCAAGGGCAGCAGCCGAGGATTGCTCAGGGTTGGAGCGATCGCCCTTGCAGAGTCCTGAAAGAGCGCGCGATCGCCCCAGTGATCGCAGAAAAACCAGTTGCAGAGGGGCGATCGCAGCAGGCTCCGCAAGCTCCAAAGAGGCGGAGCCTGCTGCGACGCGACAAGCTTGGCAGCTATGCCAGGGTGCGAGAGCAGATTCAGATCTGCCTGCGGCGGCAGGAGGTCGTCAGCGCCAGCGAGATTCTAAGACGATCCGGGTTAACCCCTAGCTATTTCACTGCTAACACAGAATTGCGGGACGAATTTCGATCCGCAATGGCAGAAATCAAAGACGGGCGGAGGACAGCATGAGCTATGTCATTCGTCACGGGCGATCGTTCTGGTTGCAGCCCAGCCCTGGCAAGGCTGTGCGGTGGGGGAGCAGGGCGACGGCGTTGACCTATGCCTCTGAAGCCGAGGCGTTCTGCGTGGCTGCGTTCTTGTTCGACACCGGGCACTACGCGCAGGGGTCATTGACAGTCGAAGCGCTGGATCAGGAGTTTGTTACCATCCCAGCCGAGCTAATGCAGCGGCTACAAGATTGCTGCCTGCGGGTGATGAACCCGTCCAAAGACCGGGACTGGGTTGAGGCGTGGCAGCGGTTTGCGCTGCTGGCTGGCGATCGCACTCAGGGCTACTTCAAGGGCAAGTCCGCGCCGGCCGGCTGCAAAGTCGTGGACGTGGATCACGGCTTGCTGAAGGACTTGCAGCTTTGCGCGGCGATCGTTGCCACGCCCCATCCAGGCGACCCGGTGGCACGGGCGGAGTTTGCTGCCAAGACCCTTCAGCTCAGCCTCAACTACTACACACCCCAGGAGATCGAATCGTGAACGTTGGGCAAGCAGTTGTACTGGCGAATGTGGTTCGGGGTGCAGGCGTGATCCTGCCTCAAGGGGCGGTGGTGGAGATTGTGGGGTTGCACAAGGGGTGCGATCGCTACTTGGTTGAATGCCAGGGGTTGAGAGCGATCGCCACTGAGAAAGACCTGCGACCTGTGCCACAGAAGGCGATTTAAGGCAGGGCGATCGCCCTTGGGGCGGCGACCTATGCGATCGCCCTTACACCCGCCCAGGATTACGAAATTTTGACCACTCTGTAAACGTTTGGAGGATAGATGGCTACGAGATTCGGAATCAACACAACATTGCCCGCTTTCAGGGCAGGAGACACCGTGTACACCCAGCTCCCGGTCAGGGGGTGCGGCGGCTGCATCCCGGCTGGGGTGCAATGCCAAGTCGAACAGGCTACCCGAGTGGCAACCGAGTGGGAATATTGCCTGAACTGGGAGGGGCGATCGGTCTACTGCGACGGAAGGGCGATCGTGGCTGTGGGTTTCAAGAGAGGTACTGCAAATGCTTAGTGAACAGCAGTGGCGGCGGCTGAAAGAAACGAGCGACGCGCAGCGGAAAGACCCGCAGAACAGGGACAAGCACAGCGCGTTTGTGGCAGCAATTCACGAAGCAGGGCGATCGCTCGGTGTGCCCAAGCTGAACAGCTACGACGCTTGGAACCGCATCATCGATCGCCTAGATGAGCTGCGGCCCGACTGGCGGGGCTACGTGCCTGATTACGTTGGCTATGCCGTGAGCAAGAGCGCATAAAAAATCCCGCCTCCGTTTGCGGCGGGGGCGGGGCTAGTGGTTGGGCTGGGAGGGCACTTGCGGCAGCCCAACCACGTTTTACTCGTCAGGCGAACTGGGATCAAACCGCAGGAAGTCGCCAGGCTGAACTTGATACGTCCGGCAAATCCTAGTCATGGAAGCGCGATCGGGTATGACCCTTCGATCTTTGAAAAGCCTACGAGCCGTGGTCAACGGTAGTCCAGTTTGTTTGTGGAATTGCCACGACGAGGTAACGCCGCGACCTGTGAGCATTTCATCTAGGGTGTTCATCAGTGCCATCAGAACTCGGTACTATAAAAATTTTAGCGCCATTTGGCGGACTAGCCAACAAATGGCATATACTGAAACAAGAAATCAGGGGGCGATCGCTCCCCGGTTTCAAGACAAAAAATTTGCCAGCGCTTGCAGACTTTGGACGGTAGGCAGCGCTGGCAGATCCCAAAGCACAAACTCCGAGGATCAACAAAATCATGTCACCAACTACTGTAAGTTTAACGCTTGGCGTTACGTCCGCAAGTCCTTTTGTGTTCGATCGCCTGCTGTACCGCGACGAGCGCTACATCCCAGAACTGCACGTCCTGAAAGCGATCGACGAGGATCTACCAGTCGGTCAGCGGCTCCACAAGATTCGCGTAGAGCTGGTGAAAGACTCGCCTCATTGCAGCTCCGACGTGATCGTGGTGCTGCACACCAACAATCCCGACCTGCGCTTTGTTCGTCGGGTGATTCGCGCTGCGTTTGGGAGCGGCGTGGCGATCGCTCTCGATTAGTTCGATTTGTAAACCGGGCGGTTGCTGTGGAGGCGATCGCCCTTATTTCTCATGCGAGTTTCCTGAAATGAGCTACGGATGGTTCAAGCTTCACCACGACCTGATTGGTGATGTAAAAATCAGGCGCTTCAGCCCTCAAGAGAAATGGGCGTGGGTCGTCTTGCTGTCACTGGCAAGTATGAACAAGGTTCGCGGCGAAATCCACGCCGACGACGAAGACATCTCGGACTATTGCGAATTTAAAACTGAGCAGGATTGGCTCTACTACCGCGACAAACTCGTTGCCAAAGGAATGGTCGAATTCACCGAATCCGGCAGGCTCCGGATCGTGAATTGGGACAGACGACAGTTTGAAAAACCGAGCGATCGCTCCGAAGCCGTGAAAGCCCGTGTTGACAAGCATCGCAGGCTAAAAAAGCAAGAAAGTAACGCCAATGAAACGCCTTGTAACGCCAATGAAACGCCTTGTAACGCCAATGAAACGCCACAGATACAGATACAGATAAAGACTACAGATCCAGATCCAGATCCAGATCCAGATCCAGAGAAAGAGGGAGATCCGGAAGGCGCGATCGCGCCATCAGAGCCAGAACCCTCCCCCACCCCACCCGCTTCGCGGCAAAGCCAAGACCAATCCGCCCTGTCAAACGGGTCGGTCATGGTTGAGCTGAAGGTTGTAGGTTCCGCCCCGCCCCGCGATCGTGTTGCCGAACGATTTGCCGCGCAGGGGCACAAGCACCCGGCAATGGTTGCTGTTGGGTTGGGTGACGCATGGGTAGGCCCAGCTTTCTCTGACTTTGCGCCGGGTGTCCTGAAAGAGGCAATCGCCCATCTGCGGAAACACGAGCTGCCGCACGAACTGGCGGATGCCAAGCGCCTTGTCTCCAACCTGGTCAGGCGCGAAGACTGGGCGGGGCTGGAAATTCTGCGAGACAAGGCGATCGCCAACGCGCCAAAAGTTTCGAGCGAAACCCCTAGCGCCGATCTCTCGCAATACCCGATCGCCCCCGATTTCCGGCGCTGGGGATACGACGATCCGCGCCATGAGGCGCTGGTTCACCTGGTTCGCAACAACGGCCGCTCAACTGACCAGTTAGGGGTGCTGTATGCAGAATATCGCCAATGGGTGCTTAGCAACCCGGTCTGGCACAAGTACCCAGACGAACCGAAAAATTATCAACTGCCGGAGGTCGGCTAGATGTTTCAAGCGCCTAGTGTCACGGTGAATGGTGGCGATCGCGCTGCCTACAGTTTCCAGAAAGGCTATAACTGCCGCTGCTGTTTCGATAGCGGCTTTGCCGTCCTGCGTCAAGCCGAGATCGATTCCGTTATGCCCAGCTACGATCCGCACCTGTCCCCGCCGATTTACTGCAATCGCCGGACATGCCACGGGCGTAAGCAGTTTGCCAGCAAGGAGGGTGAAACCGCTATTCGCTGGGATATTCCGGTGGGCGGCGCGGACTACTCCAGGGAACCGCGATGGGCGGAGTTCTGCGAGGCACTGCACTTGCAACGGCAGGCGATCGCAGTCGAAACAGATGCAGCATTTCACCAGCGCCGTCAGCGCGGCGCATCTCCTGAAAACGAGTCGGGGCTAAAGCTAAGGCAAATAGTCGATCAGGCGCGATCGCAGATTGCGGGCATGCCAAAAGCTCAGAGCTTGCCCGTCAGCCCCCGCATCATTCCCGCAGAGCCACAGCCACCGGAGGAGGTAGATGGGTTCCGAGTGGGCGATCGCGTGGTGTTCGATATCAGCGGGTTTAGCAAGTCAGAGCAAAGGGAAATCCGGCAGGAGGGATCATGCCCTTATGAAGGGCGATCGGGCACTGTGTGTAGGTTTGACTACCGAGACTATTCAGGGGCTTGGGGTATCACTGTCCGCCTTGATGACGGCACGGAGACGCCGACAAACTGCGCGTACATCTGCCGTGGGCTGGAGGTGACAGCATGACCTCGGACGACCAAATCCGATCGCTCTACGAACAGGCAACCGAAGCCGAAGCAACCGCCCTGCAAGCTGCCAAAAGCGCAGCGGCGCTCTACTTCGAGCTGGGACAGGCCTTAGCTGAGCGCAAGCAGGAAATCCAGCACGGCGCATGGATCGCCTACTTGGAGCAAATTGGCATCGACAAGCGCAAAGCCCAAAGAGCAATGCAGCTTGCCAAACGGTTCGAGGGCAAAAGCGACAGCCTGACGCATTTATCCCTAACCGCAGCCTTGGAGCAAATCCAGGAGAAGCAGGAACCCGAAGAAAAGCCCGAATCCATTGGCGAGGGCGATGAATCCTACTCGCCTCACACCCTGATGGACGACGTTCGGCGCGTGATTGGTGAAATCGACCTTGACCCTGCATCCTGCCCCAAAGCAAACGAGACGGTCAAGGCGGCGATCTTCTACGGCAAAGACGAAGACGGGCTGTCGCAGCCCTGGTCAATCGTGGGCAAAGACCAGATCACCGTCTGGGATAACGCGCCTTACTCTTTCCCCTTGGTGCAGCAGTTTAGCGATCGCCTGATTGCCGAATGGGAGGCAGGTGGTATCAGGGCGGCGATCGCCATCCGCAACAACTGCACCGACGCAGGCTGGTTTCAGCGTCTCGCAGCAGCAGCCACCGTCCGGCTTGACCTCAGGGGCAGGCTGGAGTTCTGCAACCCATACAAAAACTACACAGGCGGCAACCGCCAAGGGCAGACGCTGTTCTATTTCGGGCAGAACCCAGAGCGCTTCTACAAGGTGTTTGCAGGGCGCGGGCTGTTCTATCCGCCACAGCCAGCACCCAATGACCATCGGACAGCACCCAATGACCAGTCCGCTAAATTGCCCCCCCTAGTCTCAACCCAGGTTTACAAAAACCTAGGTAGCTCACTGGCTGAAGTCCAGGCGCAGTTTGGGCAGAATACCAGCGACTCGCCAGCAACGGCGGCGCAAGAAATCCACGGTGTCGAAGCCGAGCTGCATTACGCAATCCGTCGGGTTGTGCGAACCAACGCCTTGGACTGGGACATGGAGCGTGTGGATGCGATCGCCCTGCACCTAACAAAAACCTTTGAATTCTACGTAAGGAACAGCAGCACATGAACAGCCACTGGCGCAACGCAGCCCGCAGCCGAATCGCCGACACCTTGCTCGAATACGAAGCACAGCAAGCCTGCCTCTGCGAGCCGTTCAATTCTGCTGACGCCCTCAAAAAAATCAGCGCGGCGTATCCCTTTGGAGACCGCAAGTGGCACCCCTACAAGCAGTGGCTCAAAGAGGTTGCTTTAGCCCGCAAGTTCCTCAAAACCAATCGCCCCGCCATTGAGTTTCAACAGTGGGCTACATCTCAAGCCAAGATGCGCTCCGTCAAAGTTTCGCCCGGTCAACTTACCTTGATAGACCCATGAAAATCGAAGCTAATGCCCTCAGAAATGCGATCGCCCGCTACCGCACCAAATACCCCGGCTTTGAATGCCAGCGCCTGCTAGACGACCTAGAGCGTGAACTCCTGGACGACCCGTTGACCCAGCCCCAAAACCCGCGCCCCGTCCAACCCTTTAGCCTCGGAGACAAGTGATGCGAACCCTCAGCCTATTTGAAGATCAGCGCCTCACTCTGCAAGGCGCGATCGCCCAATCCGCCGAAAACCTGCGGCATTACGGACAGTTCTACAAGCACTGGGCGATCGCCTTTAGCGGCGGTAAAGACAGCACCGCCACGGCAACCCTGGTTCTGCACCTGATCAAAACCGGGCAAATCCCCAAGCCCGAAAGCCTAACCCTGCTCTATGCCGACACCCGTCAAGAGCTTCCACCGCTTCACTTCTCAGCGCTGCGAGTCTTGGACTTTGCCAAAGAACTCGGCTTTGATGCCCGTGTTGTACTACCGGAAATTGACAAGCGGTTTTGGGTCTACATCCTGGGACGGGGCGTGCCACCGCCAAACAACGGCACACTGCGCTGGTGTACGCGCCAAATCAAGGTAGACCCCATGACCCAAGCACTTGCCGACGTGCGATCGCAGTTAGATGAGGGCGATCGCCTGCTGATGCTCACAGGCGTTCGACTGGGTGAGAGCGCAGCCCGTGACCAACGAATCGCAGTGAGCTGCACCAAGGACGGCGGCGAGTGTGGACAGGGCTGGTTCCAGTCGATGACCGCAGACCGCACCGACACTCTTGCCCCTATCCTCCACTGGCGGGTCTGCCACGTCTGGGACTGGCTAAACTTTGAAGCTCCGTTTGAAGGCTACCCAACGGAAATGGTTGCCGAAGCCTACGGCATGGTCGAGAGCGATGGCGAAGAGGCTTTGTCAATGCGGACGGGCTGCGTCGGCTGTCCGCTGGTATCTGGCAATGAGGATGACGCTCTAGCGCGGCTGATCAAAAACCCAAACTGGGCTTACCTGGCCCCACTGCAACGAGTGCGATCGCTCCATCGCCAAATGCGCGATTTCCGTCATCGCCTCCGCAAAGACGGCAGCGAACGCAAGGCAGACGGAAGCTTGGTCAAAAACCCCGGTCGAGTCGGGCCGTTGACCCTAGAGGCGCGATCGCATTTCCTTGAGCAAGTTTTGGCGATTCAGGATGAAGTGAACGCCCTGGCAGGCGATCGCCCTCACGTCAGCCTCATCAACGACGAGGAGGAAGCGCGTATCAGAAAGCTGATCGCCCTCAAGACCTTCCCCGACAAATGGGACGGCTCCGAGCCAAACGGTGCAGAGTTACTGCCGGAGGTCTATCAAGATGGGTCGGTTCAGAACCTGCTATTCACCCTCGCCTAAGCATCACGCCCGATACGACCCCTTGCAGCGACTAGAAAGACCGATGGAACTAGAACAGCAACTACAGCAGGCGATCGCCCTCCTGCAAGAAGCCAAAACCCAGCTTGATTACATGGAATCGCGGATGGATGCCATGCAACAGGCGATCGCACAGATAGCCCCCACGCCTGCCAGTGCTGAGCGGCGCTTGCTTACCGCAGCTGAGGCAGCCCCACTACTGGGCTACCCTAGTAGCGACATGTTGCGCCGTGCAATTCGCTCTGGCAAATTCAGGATAGGTATTGAGATAGTAGATGATCGTGCCCCGGGCGCAGCAAGACCCGTCTACAAAATTCACCTTGCCCGCGCCCTCGAATGGCTGGCGCTGCCAGTTCACCAGCGAGAGGTAATGCTGGGTAGGCGGCGCAGGAGGGCGGGCTAAATAGATCAACACTAGATCAGTCAAAAAGTGCGATCGCTCAAACTACTGCTATTTCTGGCTCCTGGCAACCAGTAATGATTCTGACACAAACCCCTAGAAAAGCCCGCCTAAAAGCGCCGCAATCCCCAGGAATATGAGCCTTAGCCCTTTTGGGCAATGATTCGGGCGATCGCTCAAACCTTTATCGACAAGGATATAGATTCATTAAATAAGCGTCCGCTAGATCAAATCTAGATCAGTGTGGTTTTATGGAAAAAGCGCAGCGGGTCACGTCGCTGCGCTTTTGCTTAATTCATTGATCAGCACTTCCATTATGCCTCGAAAGCTGACTGTCGAGGGCATCAACGCCGCGTTGAGCAATCCTGAAACAGGTGTTAGGTTGCTGCTGCGCGGCGATAAGCTTGCCCTGAGAGCTACCCTGCCCCCACGTCCCGGCTCTGCCAGAAATCGCCCTGCCCAGACAACGATCGCCCTTGGAGTCTACGCCACCCCAAGCGGACTGGAGTACGCCCGCGCCCGCGCCTTTGACCTGGCTTCTGAGCTGTCTCGCAGCGCCTTTGAATGGTCGCACTGGTCGGCGATCGCTCTTGCTGGACAGGTTGAAACAGCGGCGCACTGGATCGATCGCTACCATCAGCACCGTCTACTCACGCTCAGCGAAGACAATTGGCTAGATTACGACTGGCGGTTTTTCAAGCGGATTCCGGGCGATCGCCCTCTCACTCAGGAGCTACTTGCTGTTACTCTCAAGCACTGGCAGATACACAGCCCTGCCCGCGAAATTGCGATCCGCAAGTTTACCAAGCTAGCTGCATTTGCTCAAATTGAGTGCGACCTGTCGCCCTACAAGGGCAAGCCTGCAGTTAAGCGGCGCGACCTGCCGACCGATGCACAGATTCAGCAAGTGATCGACTCTATCCGCCGTCGCGACTGGCAGTGGATCGTGGGGGCGATCGCCACCTACGGATTACGCGACCACGAGGCTTGGATGTGCCACATGGTTGAGATTGATGGAATGCTGTGGTGCAGGGTTGACGAAGACACCAAGACCGGGGCGCGGGATGTGCCGCCACTTTACCCGGAGTGGGTTGATCGATGGAACCTGCGCGAAGTCGAACGTCCGGTCTTCCCTGTCCGTAAAAAGCGTGACTACAGCGCCCGATGCGCTGCCCAGTTTCGCCCTGGACGCTGGGATCTGGGTTTCCCCCTTTACGCGCTGCGCCATGCCTGGTGTGTTCGTGCGTCAATCACTTTCAAGTTGCCCGACCGCACCGCCGCAGACTACGCAGGGCATTCGACCAAGCTACACGCTGATCTTTACCAGCGCTACGCCCGCCCTGAGCAGCACAAGGCCGCTTATCGAAGGGCGATCGCTGATGGGCCAGCCGCGCCTGAGTGATTTATTCCTGATGAGCAATACAGCCCTTTCAGTCCATCGCCAGAGCACCTGGCGATCAAACCTTTTCCCTCCATCCAGCGGAGATATTGAAAGAGCGTGTTTTTCGCTTTTTTGGTGCGCCTGGCTAGCTGATCGGAGTCCAGCCC
>NZ_DVEA01000193.1:0-6153 GCF_015295965.1 Thermoleptolyngbya sp. M55_K2018_002 | reverse complement strand
ACTCCCAGCCGCTTTCGGGTCAGCCACAGAGGTTGAGTAGCGATAGACTTGGGTCAGTGTGCAACGTCCCAAAAGGGATTAGGGGGGCGATCGCCCAAAGGTGTTGGTGTTGCCAGATGAGGGCGATCGCCGAAAGGTACGGGTGCAAGGAGATGAAGGGCGATCGCCCGGACTCATCCCACACTCAGGTTTCCTGCCGTCGTGCGTAGGCCGTCATCGGCTCCTTGATGAAGCGGATGTAGAGATGGCGGAAGGTGGACTTAATCACGCGGGGCATTCCGAAGTCAATCGGCATGAGGCGATCGGAGAGTTTCCAGTTTTCGATTCGCAGGTCGGCGGGTTGGCAAAGCGGAAAATTGATTTGATGTAGTGACGGACATAGCCCCATCCGCTGGGAGGCAGCAACAGTAGGTACTTGGTCTGGATTGACCTGGAGGATATCGACGAGAGCGCGATCGCACGCAAAGACATCTGCCGACGCAGCCAGCACGCCCAGCATCCTCGGTTCGCCGCCGCTGGGGCCGTTGCCTTCGTGGCCTATGATGCCGTCGGCAATGGTGAGGTTGGGGGCGATCGCCCGCGCAGTTTCGACCAGCATTTCCCCAAAGCGGCGGCTGTCTTTGCCTGCCTCCATGTGCCACCAGGCTTTCATTTTGCCGGGGACGCAGCCAAATAGATTCTTCACACCCAGCGTCAGCGTCAGTTGCATGTGTGACTTTACCTTGGGTAAGTTAATCACCACATCTGCTTCCATTGCCTCTTTGCACAGCAGCAGGTGGTTGAAATTCTCGCTCACGGTTTCGTAGCGGCGGCCGTTCCATTCCACAATCGGCAAATTTAGCTCGTCGATTAGCGGCTGATAGCCATTGGCGATCGCCACCCCCCGCGCACTGCCAAAGGCGGGACTGTCGCCCAAAAACGGCTTGCCGCCTGCTTCTTGCAACAGTTGCGCGACAACGTAGACCAGTTCCCAGCGCGTTACGCATTCCTTTTTTGGTCGTGCCCCCGTCAGCAGGTTTGGCTTGAGCAAGACGCGATCGCCCGGTTTCACGAACGCCCCTATGCCGCCCAAGGGTTCTAGCAGGGTTTGCAGGGCTTGGCGCAGCGATTCATGTTCGTAGCTGGTGGCCCGCAGCAGGCTGACTGTAGACATAACGCAAGACCTAACGCAAGGTTGAAAAACTATCTTGATTTTGCACCATCTCGCCCAAACGAGTAGCCGCTCACCCGTCCCACCGGAAATAATGGAGAAGACGCACCCTATCCCCCATCGCCCCATGCCCTACCGCCGCCTTCTGGCGATCGCCCTCGCCTGCCTGCTCTGGTTCTGCGGAATTTCTCCCACCCGCGCCCAGGATCTTGCGCCCGTGCTAACGCTCGACCCGCCGCCGCCCAATACGGAATTTTATGAATATCGCGTGCTGCACAATCCCGACGGCATTGGCAAATTTTACATGGGGCGAGAAATCGCGCAGGTGATGGGGCATCAGGGGGCAGCGTGGCTGGAGCGGCCGGGGCGATCGCTCCAAGAGCAGCCCGACAAAGTGCTGCCCGCCCTCAACCTAAAGCCAACCGATGTGGTTGCCGACATTGGCGCAGGCACGGGCTATTTCAGCTTTCGCCTGAGTCCCCTAGTGCCCCAAGGCAAGGTGTTGGCAGTAGACATCCAGCCGGAGATGATCGGTATTCTTGAATTCTTTAAGCAGGAGGCCGCAGAAGCAGGCACGCCTGCCGACAACGTGGAACCCGTGCTGGGCGAGCCGGATAATCCCCAGCTTGCGCCAGACAGCATTGACCTGGCGCTGATGGTCGATGCTTACCACGAGTTTGAATATCCCCGCGAGATGATGGAAGCCATTTTCAAGGCGCTGAAACCGGGCGGCCGCGTGGCGCTGGTGGAATATCGCGGCGAAAATCCCTTTATTTCCATCAAGGGGCTACACAAAATGACCCAGCGCCAGGTGAAGAAGGAAATGCAGGCGGTAGGTTTGGTTTGGCGAGAAACCAAGGGCTTTTTGCCGCAGCAGCACCTCATGATTTTTCAGAAGCCCGCTCAAAAACCTGCGTAATGCACTGGCAGATCCGCGATTTGCAGCCCGGTGAAACGGCCCTCATGCAGCAGTTGGCAACGATGCTGGTGGATGCTTTTGGCCAGATGGCGCATGGCTGGCACGATTTGCCGTCTGCCTTGGAGGAGGTGGAGGAATCGCTGGCGGGCGATCGCCTCAGCCGCATTGCCCTGTTGCCGTCTGGTGAGGTGATTGGCTGGATTGGGGCGATCGCCCAGTATGGTGGTTCTGCCTGGGAGCTACATCCGCTGGTGGTGCAGCGCAACTGGCGCGGGCGGGGTGTCGGGCGATCGCTCGTACAAGACCTGGAACAACAAGCCGCGGCGCAGGGTGGCCACACCCTGTATCTGGGCACAGATGACGAACTAGGTCAAACCAGCCTGTTTGGGGTTGACCTCTACTCTGACCCATTTCAGCACATCGCCCAAATTCGCAATCCTGGCAACCACCCCTACGAGTTTTATCAAAAGATGGGCTTTCAGATTGTCGGTGTGCTGCCCGATGTCAACGGGCCCGGCAAGCCCGACATCCTCATGGCAAAACGGCTAGTGCAGAATTTCCTGACCTGAAGTCGTACCTATCTCAATGCCTGTGAGAATGCTCACCGTGGGAAGGCTGGTGGGAATGGTCATGCGTATGTCCGTGGGCATGGCGATGCTCAGGTGGGTGAGCAGGTTCAGAATCATGCGAGTGGGAATGCCCGTGGGAATGCCCGTGGGAATGCCCGTGGGAATGTCCGTGGGAATACTCATGGTGATGGTGATCTGCATAGGACTGGGCCAGGGCGATCGCCAGCGATGGATTCACCGCCAGCGCCTCTGCCTCCAGCAAATCAGCAATCTGCCCATCGGCCCAATCTGCTGCCATTTGCAGAAAGTCGGGGTGGTCATTGACGCAGGGCATCTGCACGTAGGTCACTTCGGGATGGCGACGACGCAGCCCGTGGATAATGTGATCCACATCCAGCAAGGTTTCGTGGTTTTCGGTGGCAAAGCCAATGGGCATGAAGACCAGCGCCGTTGCGCCCAAGTCGATCAGGTTTTTGGCGGCCAGTTCGGCATTGGGCTGGGTCCACTCGATTAGCGGTGTTTGGTGATTCAGCCAGCCGACGGAAATCAGCGGATAGCGGTGAATCAGCTTTTCGCGCACCCGCTCATAGAGCGCCTGACTTTCGTCAATGCCGGAGGTAAAGCCCTTGGCCTTGTGAGGGCAGCCGTGATTCATCAGCACAATGCCCGTCTGTGACGGCAGGTGCGCCACCGCCAGGTCAGCATGAATCTTGTCTTCGACCAGCCGCGCCATCAGGTCGATGTATTCCGGCTCGTTGTAGAAGGAGGGAATGTAGCGCGTGCCTTTGAGCCAATGCTCGGAGCCAACAAAGGTTTTCGCCAGGGCTTTGTTAACCTGCTCCACTGCAATGCCACTGGTAAAGATTGAGTCCACCACCAGCAGTGGATAAATTAGCAGCTTGTCGAAGCCCTCTGCCTGGATTTGCGCCAGCACTTGCTCCGGCAAAAACGGGGCGCAGAAGTTGAACGCCTTGAAGACCTTGATGCGATCGCCCCATTTTTCCTTCAGTCGCGCCTCGATACCCGCCCGCTGCTGCTCAAAGATGGCGTTGTGCGGCGAGATAAAGTAATCGTGCTGATGCTGCCACTCGTGTAGGTCAAACACGGCCAGCAGCTTGGCCAGCGGCGGATAGATCCAGGTGGGGACGGGGGCAAATTTTGCCGTCAGCAGGTTCAGCGCCTGCTCGTTGTAGTTAGCAAAGTCTTCGTAGCTCTCGACCTCGCCGTAGCCCATCAGCAACACCGCCACTCGGCTGGACGGGGCCGCGCCGGGGGAAAGCTCGGCGGGAGTTTGCTCAAGTCGTTCGGGAGTAGCAACCACGCGATACACCTACCAGTTAACGTATGGGGGCAATGTGATAAGGAATACAGGGATATATTGAAGCGGTTCCCAGCATCCTCCATAGCCTAGCATCCCCCTACCGGGTATGGGCATTTTTTCCCGCAATCTCTAACATTTCCCCATCATCTTCCTGCTGCAACGATCGGCGTTGCTGAATAGCGACAGGACTTACGCACCTGCGATAGGCTTTCTGGATTTTGGACAATTGCTCGCGGGCGCAAATCGCGAGAAATTGTCCAACTGCGTCAGTTCTAAGCTGAATAGCTGAATATAAATTGGACTGACCCCATACCGCCCTCACCCGAACGCCCTCTCCCGCCGAGATGGACGGTAATGCCGAACCATTTACGGCTCCACCCGCAAGAAAAATGCAGATTCGCTACTCAAAAAGCCCTTAATCTCTAGCCGCATATCCACACCCCAGGCGACCCAGTGCCGCCCATAGCCAGTCTTCTCCTCGATCGTGGGGACTGCGTCGGGCGGCAGGCGAAACTGCCAGGTGTGTTCGACCTGCATCAGTCCAGAGGGCAGGGCTTTGTCAGGCAGATTTTCGATCCAGAGGGGCGTAGCACGATAGGTTGATGTCTCATTTTTGCAGCAGAGGCATTAACCCCAGAGGCGGCGACGCGGCGATCCGCCCAGGCGGCGATGGGCATCGCGCAGCAGAGTGGGGATATCCAGCGCTTCGGGACAGCGCGGCAGGCAGTTGCCACAGTCGGTGCAGCGATCGCCCCGGCTGCCAGGAAACCAGTGTCCCGCGTTTTCAAACATGCCGTAGCGATAGGTGCTGTATTGGGTCATGTCGTAGGCCACTGCCAGGTTTCGCAGCCGCAGCACTTCGGGAATGTGGATGTCTTCGGGGCAGGGCAGGCAGGCATAACACTGGCTGCATTGGTCGGTTCCCAAGACGGCAGATTGGTGCGATCGCAGCCGTTCCAAAATCTCTACCTCTGCGTCTGTGAGCGGGTGCGTTTGGTCTGCCATTTCCAGGGGCCAATCCAGTTCCTCTGGTTTGGCTGCTCCCAAGCTGAGGGTGGTGATGCGCGGGTCGCTGAGTAGCCAGCGATAGCCTAGGTGCAGCGGCGATTGGGGGCGGCATAGCGTGTCCAATTGTTCTGGCGGCGTGTAGAGCAGGCCGCCTTTGTCCGCTGGGGAAATGATGAACACACCCATGTCCTTTTGGTGCGCCAGTTCAACTGCGGCTGCGTTGCGCTGGAAAAACAGGGTGTAGTGCAAGTTCACAAACTGGAACTGGTCGGTGGCGATCGCCCCCAAAATCACATCCAGCGGCCCATGCGTCGAAAAGCCCACCCACCGCACGCGCCCATCGGCGATCGCCGCCCGCACCGCCGCCATGCAGCCCCTTTCCGCCGTCACCATCGCCAGATGTTCTGCCGTATTCACCCCATGAATCGCCAAGCAGTCTACATAGTCCAGCCCCAGCCGCGCTAGCGATTCGTCAATGCCCCGCGCCATTGCATCAGCATCGGTGGTGGGTGGCAGCTTGGTGGTGATGATCAGATCTTCCCGCTTTGCCCGCTCTTCCCGCCGCAGCCCTGCCAGCGCCTTGCCCAGAAAGATTTCGCTGTTGCCATAGCCCCGCGCCGTCTCGATGTGGTTGATGCCGAGGGCGATCGCCCGCTCCACCGTTTGCCGCGCCGTTTCTGCCGACTCCAGATAGCGCATCGTCCCCAGCGAGAAGACAGACAGGTGCAGATGGGTTTTCCCAAAGCGGCGATAGTGCATGGCTGCGAGTTACGCTTGCGAGTCGCCCTCATGCAGGAGCCAGTCCACTGCCTTCACCACCAGCCGCGCCGAACCCAGGAAAAACGCTGTATTGAGCGTGTCGGGGGTGTCGCTGGGCTGGTGATAGTGGGGATTGCGGAAGTTGGCGGTGTCGGTGAGCAGCACTGCGCTGATGCCCGCTTTCCAGAAGGGGGTGTGGTCGCTGCGGAGGAGGTCGGGAGTGAGGTCGCCCAGCAGCGGCACGGCCAGGCTGAGGACGGGGGGGACGGCGGCAGACGGGGCATCGGCAATCTGGTGAAACGCCTGGATAAGCTGGGGGCGATGCCCGTAGGGATTGCGTTGCAAATCGCCAAGCACCGCCAGAAAATTGCCCCGATCCGTCGGTGGGGCGATCGGCAGCATCGCCGGATAGGACTGGCAGCCCGCC
>NZ_DVEA01000404.1:0-6168 GCF_015295965.1 Thermoleptolyngbya sp. M55_K2018_002 | reverse complement strand
TGGGGAAGCCCTGGGGCTTAAGTCATACTTGGAAATAGTTGGCACACTCCAGGTTGCTATCGAGCGTGTTATGAAAGAGCGGGATTGTGCCGCAGCATGGCAGGGAAGCAGCATGGCAGTAAAACTGAGTTGTCCCTTGAACCCTTTACGGTGTCCCCTTTACAGATGTTTACCAGATGTTTATAGGTTGACTGGGGATGATGATTCAAGCTCAGGAGAAAGCGGACTACACGCCTGAAGAATATCTGGCGCTTGAATCCGATGCCGAGGAGCGGCATGAGTATCTCAATGGGGCTATTGTTCCGATAGTCGGCGGTACGCCCAACCACAGCCTGATTATTGGCAATCTCGCCGCCGCGCTCAATTTTGCGCTGAAGCATCAGCCTTATTTCGTCTTTGCTTCTGACCAACGGCTGTGGATTCCTCAGCGCAAAATCTACACCTATCCCGATGTGATGATCGTGGCAGGAGCCTTGCAACTTCAAGACGGACGAAAAGATACTCTGATCAACCCAGTGGCGATCGCCGAAGTTCTCTCTAATTCCACCCCAGCCTATGATCGGGGCGAGAAATTCAAAGCCTATCGCACGATTCCTGGCTTTCAAGAGTATGTGCTGATTGACCAATCTTCCATGCACGTTGAGCAATATTTCAAAACCGCCCCATGCCAGTGGATTTTCTCCGAACAAGACGGCGAGACGGCAACTCTCAAGCTCAACACTGTTCCTTTCGAGCTTGCATTCGCCGATTTATACGACAAAGTGGTTTTCTCGGACACCGCAGAACAGGCGTAGGTATCTGGCGTTTCGCATCGTCACAAACGCCGCCGCCGCTGTGAATATGCGTAAATGATTCTCGGTTGCCCTGTCCCTCTACCCCAACCGTGACTTATGTCAGACCTGCAAGCCGATCCGGTCTTTTATTCCAGCGTCATGATTGAACACATTGTGCCGCGCAGTAAGGAACTGCCGTTTCGGCGATGGCACGCAGAACTGCTGCATCGCGCTCGGCAGTTTCCGGGCTACATTCGGACGGATCTTTGCCCGCCGCTGGTGTGTCGAGATGGCGTGGTGAAGTGGTATTCGGTGATGCACTTTGATACGCCAGAGCATTTGAACGATTGGGTGCAGTCGAGCGATCGCAAAGAACTGGTCATCGCGGGGCAGGGCTTTTTGCAGGAATATCGCTTCAAATCCTTTACCACCGGGCTAGAGGGCTGGTTTTCGCAGGCATCGGGCACGGAGCGCCCCGCGCTGGGCCCTGCGCCCTGGAAGCAAGTGCTGTCGGTGGTGATGGGGCTATACCCTACGGTGATGATTCAATCGCTGGTGTTTGGGGCGCTGGGCATTATGCAAGACTGGCCGCCGGGCAGCGCCATGCTGGTGAATAACCTGATTACTAGCTCGATCCTGACTTGGGGCGTGATGCCGCTGGTGTCGCGGCTGCTGGCTTTTTGGCTAGAGCCGCCCTATCGGCGATCGCCCACCCGCGTCAATCTCCAGGGCGCAGTGCTGGTGGGGGTTGCCCTCTTGCTCATGATGACGGTATTTAATCACGTAGAGTTAGGTACGCAGAGTAGACACGTAGAGTCACGTAGAGTAGGGTTCGGGGTCGAACTCCACTTTCTAATCCCAACGCTTCTAATCTCAAATCTCTTGATCCCGACCTGGTTGTCGATGTGTTTTGCGTAACCGCCAAAAATGGGCGATCGCCCTTATTTGTAAAGCGTTTGGTAACGTTTGGCGGCTCAAAGCTTAAATTTTTAATTCGTAAATTCCAGCACCTTACTGATCCCTGTGAGGATAAGGTCTATCGTTTGGTTCCTGGCAAGCCAGGAGTTGAGAGTCTGCACAGGTCTGCAATCGCGTGTGATTTCTCGCGGGTGATTCTTTGCGTGTGATTTTTCACGGGCTGTATTTGGTGTGAGTGCAGTTTTTTATCTTTGCAATTTTGTCTTTCAAAGAGTCATCGGGTTGCGATCGCCCGCTTTGGACTGTGCGGATTGGAATACTGAAAAGTTCTTTACGGTTCAAAACATTTCATCTTGGATATCAAATCAGGAGATTGACGAATGAGCTATGCTGTAGCGCCAGCAGAGACTCGCAGCATGGTGGCGCTGGTTGCCCCATTGTCGGGTCAGTTGGTTCCGATTGAGCAGGTGCCCGATCCGGTATTTGCTCAAAAAATGGTGGGCGATGGCGTGTCGATTGACCCCACGAGTCAGACGCTGCTAGCCCCTTGTGATGGCGAGGTGATCCAGCTTCACCCGTCCAACCACGCGGTGACGGTGAAAACACCGGACGGGCTGGAAGTGCTGATGCACATTGGGCTGGACACGGTGACGCTGCGCGGTGAGGGGTTTGTACCGCGAGTGCAGGTGGGCGATCGCGTCCGGGTGGGCGACCCGCTGATCAACTTCGACGCAGATTTCGTGGCTACGCACGCCCGCAGCCTGCTGACCCAGATTGTGATCACCAACAGCGATCGCGTTGCTAAGTTTGAGCCACGCCTGGGAACGGTTGTGGGCGGCCAGGACATCGCGCTGGATCTGGCGCTGGGCGACGTTTCGGAAGATGGGACGATCATTGGCGGGGTGACAGTTGCCTCGGAACCGATCGTCATTCCCAACCCGACGGGGCTACACGCCCGCCCCTCTGCGGTGCTGTCTACGCTGGCGAAAAAGTATAAGTCCGATATCCGCCTCAAGTATGGTGATAAATCGGCCAATGCCCGCAGCGTGATTGGGCTGATGGGCATGTCGGTGGGCAATGGCGCGACCGTGCAACTGGAAGCCAGCGGCCCCGATGCCGAGGCGGCGATCGCCGAACTGAGCGAAGCCCTCCGCACCGGACTGGGCGAAGAAGGCGCAAAACCCGTGGCTGTGGCGGCCAGCATCGAACAGCCAGAAATCTCGAAGCCCGCACCCCGGCCCCGCTCAGAAGATCCGAACGTCGTTCTGGGAGTGGCTGCGTCGCCTGGGGTGGCGGTGGGCTATTTGCGGCGGGTGCAGCAGCAAGAAATCGCCGTCTCGGAGCATGGCGGCGCACCCAATGAAGAACGTCGCAAGCTGGAGCAGGCGATCGCCAAGGCTTCGCAAGATGTAGAGGCGCTGCGGGCAAAGGTTCACGGCCAGGGCGATCCGAAAAAGTCCGCCATCTTTGCCGCTCATCAGGAAATTCTGGGCGATCCGGAGCTAATGGACACGGCCGCCAGCGCCATTGACAAGGGCAAGAGCGCTGCCTACGCCTGGAAGCAGACCTACACGAGCCAAGCCGAAATGCTGTCCAAATTGGATAACGCGCTTTTGGCAGAACGGGCCAATGACCTGCGGGATGTGGGCGATCGCGTCTTGCGAATTCTCACCGGGGTCACGGCCGAAGTCGTCACCTATCCCGAACACACCATCCTGGTGGCCGAAGACCTCACCCCATCGGACATGGCCACGCTAGACCCGACGAAGATCGCAGGCTTCTGCACGGTGGCGGGGGGCGCAACCTCCCACGTCTCTATCCTGGCGCGGGCGATGGACATTCCCTCGATGGCAGGCACAGAGCCGCGAGTGCTGGAACTACCGGAAGGAACCCCGGCGATTCTGGACGGCAGCAAAGGCCGGCTGCGGCTAAATCCCTCGACAGAGGAAATGGAGCGCACCCAGCAGCGGATTGCCCGCGTTAAAGAACGCCGCCAGCGAGAACTGGCAACTGCGTTTGAACCCGCAATCACGACAGATGGACACCGCATCGAGGTCGTGGCTAACATCAGCAACGCTGAAGAGGGCGCAAAATCGGTCAAGTTTGGCGGCGAGGGCGTGGGTCTGCTGCGGTCGGAACTGGTGTTTATGGAACGCGACAGCGCCCCCGACGAAGACGAGCAGACCGCCATCTACAGTGCTGCTGCCAGAGCGCTGGAGGGTCGCCCGCTGATCATCCGCACCCTGGACGTAGGCGGCGACAAGCCCCTACCCTACCTGCCCATTCCCCACGAAGAAAATCCCTTCCTAGGGGAACGCGGTATTCGGCTTGGGTTCGATCGTCCGGAGATTCTCCGCACCCAGTTCCGCGCGATCCTCCGCGCCTCCGAGTCGGGCAAGGTTCGCATCATGTTCCCCATGATCGCCCGGCTGGAAGAATGGCACATGGCCAAGCAAATGCTGGAGGAGGAGCGCCAGTCCCTCGGCGTTGCGCCCATTGAAGCTGGAATCATGGTGGAGGTGCCCTCAACCGCAGTCATGGCGGAGCAGTTTGCCCGCGAGGTGGATTTCTTCTCTGTGGGCACCAATGACCTGACGCAATATACCCTGGCGATGGATCGTGGCCATCCCAAGCTGGCTCCCTACGCCGATGCGCTAAGTCCCGGTGTGTTGGGGCTAATTGGCATGGCGGCCCGCGCTGCAAATAAGTACGGCAAATGGTGCGGCGTTTGCGGCGGCGTAGCGGGCGACCCGCAGGCCGTTCCGATTCTGATCGGTCTGGGCGTGAAAGAACTCAGCGTCAGCGCTCCCACGATTCCCAGCGTCAAGGCCCAAATCCGCACGCTCAGCCTCGCCGATTGTCAGCGCCTTGCAGAGCAAGCCCTCGCGGCAGATACGGCCGAAGCCGTGCGTGAACTCGTGCCCCTGACTGAGGATTAGGCGCTGGGCGGATGGAGGGACGGAGCGCAGGGGTTATATATCTCATTGCTCCATTGTTCTAGTTTCTATCCCTCCATTCCTATCAACGACATTCCTCGAATATCCATTTCTCCTCAATGGTGCTGCGAATAAAATTGCCGGAAGCCGCGTAGATTCTCGACTGGCAATCCAAAATCGCAAATCCAAAATCGAGAATCGATTCCAAAATCGAGAATCGATAGACCTCTCCTCTTCTCTTCAAAAAAACTATGTGGAAAAAATTCTTCGCGCTCGCGCAGCAGATGGGCAAGGCCCTGATGCTGCCTGTGTCGATTTTGCCGATTGCGGGGCTGCTGCTGGGTTTGGGCAGCGCCCGACTGATTGAGATTCAGAACCTGGCCAGCGGCACGATTACGAAAACGACCTTTGGGTTTATCCCGGAGTGGCTGGCGACGATCATGAAAGCGTCGGGGGACGCGATTTTTGGCGTGCTGCCGCTGATTTTTGCCATTGCAGTGGCGATCGCCTACACAGGCAACGACGGCGTTTCGGCGCTGGCGGCAACCGTCGGCTTTATGGTGTTCATTGCGGCGCTGGGTGCGTTTGGCACGGCGCGGGGCTTTATCACCGAGGCGCAGATTCAAGACCTGATCCAGCAGGGGCAGGATACGCCAAACATCTGGATGAAGCCTGTGTTAGGCATTTTGACGCTGGATACAGGCGTGTTTGGCGGCTTGATCATGGGCTGTATTGCGGCGTATCTGTTCAACCGCTTCTTCCGAATTAAGCTGCCGCAATACCTGGGCTTTTTTGCAGGCAAGCGGTTTGTGCCGATTATTACCTCGCTGGTGGCGATCGCCGTTGCGGCCCTCATGAGCCTGATCTGGCCCCCCATCGGCGGCGCAATCAACAGCTTTGCCAACGCCGCTGCCAGTGGGAATAACATTCCACTTTCGGCTGGGCTGTATGCGCTGGTTGAGCGATCGCTCTTGCCCTTTGGTCTGCACCACGTCTGGAACGTGCCCTTCTTTTTCCAGATTGGCTCCTACACCGACCCGGTGACAAACCAACTGGTACGGGGCGACATCAACCGCTTCTTTGCAGGCGACCCCACAGCGGGCATCTTGGGCGGCGGCTACTGGTTCAAGATGTTTGGGCTGCCTGCGGCGGCTATGGCCATCTGGCAAGCGGCAAAGCCCAAGAACCGCGCCGTTACCGGCAGTTTGATGGTGTCTGCGGCGCTGACCTCGTTTTTGACTGGTATCACCGAGCCGCTGGAGTTTTCCTTCCTGTTTGTGGCTCCGGCGCTCTACGCGATCCACGCAGTCATGGCGGGGATTTGCGACTTCCTGTTTGTGGCGCTGGGCGGGCGCATGGGCTTCACCTTCTCTCAGGGCTTCATTGACTTTGCGCTGTTCAACCAGCTCGGCAACTGGAACGGCAACAAGGGCGACGTGTGGAAGCTAATTGTCGGCGGCGGCATTGTGGCGGCGGCGGTTTACTATTTCGTGTTCCGCGCAGCGATTCGCCTGTTTGACTTCAAAACGCCGGGTCGCGAA
>NZ_DVEA01000259.1:0-6194 GCF_015295965.1 Thermoleptolyngbya sp. M55_K2018_002 | reverse complement strand
CCCTTAGGAGGGGGTGTGGGGGACGCTTCGTCCCCTGCAAAAGGGGGTTTGGGGGATATCCCCCAAGGCTATTGGCTCGGAACTCAGCCCCCCCGCAAAACCAGCGCTATTCCTGAGAGAAATTCCAAAGTTTGATAACAAGCCCACCCCTCAACCCTAATTTCCCCTTACCCGTTGTCCCTCTGGTCTGATACCTTGATGGGGTAAATGATTTTGCGCCATTTGTGATTTCTGGACGATCAGCTTCATCCGCGCCGGAGATCACGAAGCGGGCGGTGCAGCGAGGGCTATGGCGTTAATTGTTCAGAAATACGGCGGGACATCGGTCGGCACGGTTGAGCGGATTCAGGTAGTCGCCCAGCGCGTCATGCAAACTGTCCAAGCGGGGAACTCGGTCGTCGTGGTGGTGTCTGCAATGGGCAAAACCACCGACGGACTGGTCAAGTTGGCATCGGAAATCTCTAGCAACCCCAGCCGTCGCGAAATGGACATGCTGCTATCCACCGGTGAACAAGTGTCCATCGCCCTCCTGAGCATGGCGCTTCAGGAACTCGGCCAGCCCGCCATCTCCCTCACAGGCGCACAGGTCGGCATCGTTACCGAGTCAATCCACTCCCGCGCCCGCATTTTGCGAATCGAAACCGAGCGCCTAGAGCGGCATTTGCAAAAGGGTGAAGTCGTCGTCGTAGCGGGTTTTCAGGGCATCACTGATTCGGCAGATCTGGAAATCACCACGCTGGGGCGCGGCGGCTCCGACACTTCGGCCGTGGCCCTGGCGGCAGCGCTGCGGGCCGATGCCTGTGAAATTTACACCGACGTGCCGGGGATTTTGACCGCTGACCCACGGCTTGTACCCGATGCCCAATTAATGGACGAGATCACCAGTGACGAAATGCTGGAACTGGCCAGCCTGGGTGCAAAGGTGCTGCATCCCCGCTCGGTGGAGATTGCCCGCAACTACGGCGTGATGCTGGTGGTGCGCTCTAGCTGGACGGATGATCCGGGTACTCGCGTGATGTCGCCCCTGCCCCAGCCGCGATCGCTCGATGGGTTAGAAATCGCCCATCCCGTTGATGCGGTCGAGTTTGACACGGATCAGGCCAAGGTCGCCCTCTTGCGCGTGCCCGATCGCCCCGGCATTGCCGCTCGTTTGTTTGGCGAAATCGCCTCCCAAGCGCTGGATGTGGACTTGATTATCCAGTCCATCCACGAGGGCAACAGCAACGACATTGCCTTCACCGTCACCCGCAACTCGCTGAATCGGGCAGAGGCCGTTGCAGCGGCGATCGCCCCGGCCCTGCGCTACGACCCGTCGCCCACCTCCGGCGAAGCAGAAGTGATGGTGGAACGGGACATGGCCAAGGTCAGCATCTCCGGCGCAGGCATGATCGGTCGCCCCGGCGTGGCAGCACAGATGTTTGAAACGCTGGCGACGGCGGGTGTGAATATTGAAATGATTTCCACCTCCGAGGTGCAGGTAAGCTGCGCCATTCGCGCCGAAGACTGCGATCGCGCTCTGGCCGCCCTGTGCAGCGCCTTCGAGGTCACCTCTTCGCCCGTCAACCAGGCCCAAAAATCCCTCGCCTATGCCGATGCGCCGCCCGTGCGCGGGGCCGCCCTCGACCGCAACCAGGCCCAGCTTGCCATCCGCCATGTGCCCGATCGCCCCGGCATGGCCGCTCGTCTGTTTCGCCTGCTGGCCGATCACAACATCAGCGTAGACATGATCATCCAATCCCAGCGCTGCCGCCTGGTCAACGGCATGGTGACGCGGGATATCGCCTTTACTGTGGCGAAGGGCGACGTAGATGCAGCCAAAGCGGCCCTGGAAGCAGCCGCCCCCGACTTGGGCTGTGGGGAAATTGTGGTGAATCAGGCGATCGCCAAAGTTAGCATCGTTGGTATGGGCATGGTCGGCCGCCCCGGCATCGCGGCTCGCATGTTTGAGGCACTGGCTCAGGAGCAAATCAACATCCAGATGATCGCCACATCGGAGATCAAGATTAGCTGCGTAGTGCCAGAAGAAGATGGCATCCGCGCTCTGCAAGCCGTTCATGCGGCCTTTGGGCTGGCGGGTACAGAGCGCGTGGAAGTGCCTGCTTAGAAGTGCCTGCTTAGTTGTTCACTGCCGAATGGATACCGTCGCCGAGCGATTGTGCCAGGTACAGAGCGTGTGGAAGTGCCTGCTTAGTTGTTCAGAGTTCTCCGAGAACCGTCTTTCTGTGAAGTCTTGCAGTCGTAAGTAACCACTTCCCAAGTAACCACTTCCCATAACCTGTGGACTGTCCGCCCAAGGACAACGCTGACCTAGAGCCACGCTGGACTACTAGCTGCAACGGCAACATTCGCTTTAGCTACAATAATGGGCAACGGCAGGATCTATAAGGCTAGGCCCTATGCCTGAATTGACCATTACCCTCAGCAATGCCGCCCATCAGACGCTATTAGAACTAGCGGAAACCTCTGGTGAAACGATGCAGGCCGTTTTGGACAAAGCAATTGAAAATTATCGAAGACATGTCTTTCTGATACAGGCAAACCGGGCGTTTGCTGCACTCAGGCAAAATCAGGAATCGTGGGAGGATGAACTGACAGAGAGAGCAGTGTGGGATCAGACAATAGGCGATGGGTTAAGTGAGTCGTGGCACAACTGGCAAGAGGAGAAATTTGGCTAGCAAACCTTAACCCTGTAAAAGGACACGAACAAGCTGGAAAACGTCCTTGTTTGATTATTTCAGTGGATTTATTCAAGCAAGGTGCATGAGGGTTAGTGGTCATCTTGCCAATTACCTAGAGACAAAGGTATCCCCTTTCACGTTGAACTCACGCCCCCGGAGGGAGGGCTGAGAGTTCGCAGCTTTATTAAGTGTGAAGATATTCGTTCCATCTCTGTAAATCGACTAGAGGAGCGTTGGGGTATGGTCTTGCCAGAAACCCTAGCGGCTGTAGAGGATAGGCTGAGAATTTTAATGGGGCTGTGAGAAGCAAGTTTTTGGCCGCTGTACATTCATTAAGCACCCTTAAACACCCTTAAGCACTCTCGCAATTTACCTTGGGGGCGCAGAGGCGAGCTTACTTCAATGCTTGGCCCGCAGAGCCTCTACGTCGAACAGGCTGATCAGCACGCCCGCCACCGGAATCGCCAGAAACAGCCCCAGCAGCCCCGCCACCCGCACCCCCACCAGCAGCGCCAGAAACATCACCACCGGGTTCATGTTGATCGACCCCTGCATGATTTTGGGCATCAGTACATTTTCCTCCACCTGTTGCAGCAGCACGCAGCAGACCAGGATCAGCAGGCTGAGCCAGATGCCTTGGGGCAAGAGGATGAGGCAGATCAGGCTGATGCCCAGGGTTGCGCCGATGCCGGGGATCAGGTCAAAAAAGCCGGCGATCGCCGCCAGCAGCAGCGCATAGGGTGCATTCACCAGCAAAAAAATCACCAGACACGACAGCGCAAAAAATAGCGACAGCAAAAACCGCCCCCAAAAAAAGCCCAGCAGGTTTTGCTGCACGGCATCCGTCAGGCGGGGCTGGAGCGAGGCCGGAAACCGACACACAATCCAGCGCCAGAGGCGATCGCCATCCAGCAGCATAAAAAAGCTGACAATGCCAATCAGCAGCAGATCCAGCAATCGTTGCAGCAGCACTTGCAGCCCAATGAGGGACGTTTTCGCTGCCTCGATTGTTTGAGATTGCAGCAAATCCTCCAGGGCTGAAAAATCTGCCTGGAGATTGAACCGCTGCAAAAACTCTTCCACCTGCTCCAACGAGTTCAGCAGCACTGCCGCAATGCCAGGAGCCTGAGCCAGAAGCGCCTGTCCCTGCGACAGCATGGCCGAGCCAATCGTAAACACAAACCCCGCCAGCAGCAAAAGACTCAGCAAAAACACGGCCACCGCTGCCGCTGGGCGAGGCAGCCAGCGCTGGAGCCACCGCATGGGATAGCTAAGCAAAAATGCCAGGATTGCCGCAAAGGTGAAGATGACAATCACCGAGGAAAAATAGGCAAGCATCTGGGCGATCGCCCAGCCCAGCAGCAGCAGCAGCAAATAGCGCAGCAGCTTAGCATTGTTCAACTGCGACCACAGCGGCTGCATTGGCTGATCGTCCCGATTCACGGCAGTCCCACCCTCCCTATCCATAGCGCAGTCGAATTGTGGAGAAATCGGCAATAATAGAACTTGCAATGCGCCCTAAGATACCGCGCACCAGCCTCCACGATTGGAATATGTGAGACGGGAAAGCGTCTCTCGCTGAAATCCTGCTCAATCTAGCAGCATACGGCAGGCTCTAGGGTTAGAGCGATATTCCTTTCGAGCGACATTTTTCGAGCAACATTTTCTCCATTTCTGACCCATCCTCGTTCCCCCTCTCCCCATCACGCTATGCAAACTGCTGACACGCCGCAAGCGATCGCCCACATGGACGACACCAAGCAGGGTCTTCCGGTCACTATCATCACGGGCTTTTTGGGTAGCGGCAAAACCACCCTCCTGAACCACATTCTGACCAATCAGCAGGGGCTAAAAACCGCCGTGCTGGTCAACGAATTTGGCGAAATTGGCATCGACAACGAGCTGATTGTTGCCACCAACGGTGACGACAGCATGGTGGAACTGAGCAACGGCTGCATCTGCTGCACGATTAACAACGACCTGCTAGAAGCCGTTTATAAAATTCTGGAACGCCCCGAAAAAGTAGACTATCTAGTCGTGGAAACCACTGGACTGGCTGACCCGCTGCCCGTCGCCCTCACCTTTTTGGGAACAGAACTGCGCGACCTAACCCGCCTCGACTCGATTGTGACCGTGGTAGACGCAGCCAACTACAGCCTGGATTTGTTCAACAGCGATGCCGCCCATAACCAAATTGCCTACGGCGACATCATCTTGCTCAACAAATGTGATCTAGTGGACGAAGCCGATTTGGACGCGCTAGAGATTAAAATCCGTGATGTCAAAGAAGGCGCACGGATTCTCCGGACGACCAATTCGCAGGTTCCGCTGCCGCTGATCCTCAGCGTGGGCCTGTTCGAGTCGGCCCAATATTTCAAGCCGGAGAGTGACGAGCATTCGCACGCCTCCAGTCATGATCACGCGCATGACCACGCGCATCATCACGATCATCATGATCACGCGCATTCCGATCACGGACATGATCACGACCATTCCGCTTGCGACCATGATCACGGCCACTGTGTCCACGATCATGATCATGACCATCATCACCACCATTCCAATCATCTAGAGGTTGATGGATTTACCTCGGTGTCTTTCCAGAGCGATCGCCCCTTTGCCATCAAGCGGTTCCAGCATTTCCTCGATAACCAAATGCCCGCCAACGTGTTCCGCGCCAAAGGTATTCTCTGGTTCGATGAAAGCCCCAAGCGTCATATCTTTCACCTCAGCGGCAAGCGCTTCACGCTAGACGACAGCGAGTGGAAAGGACAGCCCAAAAACCAGCTTGTGCTAATCGGGCAAGACCTGGATCGTGAAACGCTGCTGGCGCAAATTCAGGCCTGTGTCTGTATGCCGACGGCATCTCGCGGGCGCGGCTTTGGCAAATAGGCCAAGCCATTGACCAGCGGGGATAAACCTAGCTGAACAAAGCCTACGCCCCTAGACAAACCCAGCGGGCGATCGCCAATTCCTTTAACTCAAGTTTCTTTAACTCAACTTATTTAACTCAACTCAATGAAGCGGGCAGATGTCGAGTCTTATGGCATCTGCTTGCTTTTGCATAGCCGCCATTGCGCCTGCTATAAATTCTCGTATCTTGACGGGAAAACCGTAGATTGAGTCGCGTTTCTGATGTATGATGTCTCTCCAGACTGCTTGAAAGCCTCTATGCTTCTATTGCGCTTTTGTTGCACTAATCGCTGGAGAACTTAACGCTGGAGAACTCGATGTTTGCTCGTTGTGGACGGCGATCGCCCCAAAAATTTCTGGTGCTGGCCCTAGTGGGGTTGGGACTGAGTATGGCGATCGCCGCTTGCAGCCAAAGCGGCCCGCTGATCCTTGGGTCTGCCGCTCCTGCCCCCCGACGGATCAATTTCACGCTGGTTTCCTTCGCCGTCACCCAGCCTGCCTACGACAAAATCATCCCGCAGTTCGCTGCCAAATGGAAAGCCGAAACCGGGCAAGACGTTTCCATCTTCCAGAGCTACGGCGGGTCTGGCCCCCAGGCACGAG
>NZ_DVEA01000054.1:0-35060 GCF_015295965.1 Thermoleptolyngbya sp. M55_K2018_002 | reverse complement strand
TGGTGGGTAGCTGCCTGCAAAAATAGCTCGGTGCCAGGGTGATTTTGACAACCCCTTTGGATTTGAGTCCAAAGGGGTTGTTGTTATTTAAAGCTGCTTGTTATGTCTTTTAATCTGAGGGGAATAATAGCCTTATCAAGGTTTTTCACACTGAGGGTGCATTGTTATGGCAAGTGCTGGTTTAAATAAGTGGATTGTCAGTGGTAATTTGGGCGCTGATGCTCAGATGAAAACAATCGATTTGCGGAATGGAGAGAAGGCTCAAGTCGCTGAGGCAACGCTCTACGTCCGGAGTCCTCGAAATCGCGATGAGTCTTTTACGGTGTCGTTAAGTATTTGGGAGAAGTCTGCGGCTTGGCGAAAGCTCCCATATTTGAAGAAGGGATCTCTAATTATTTGCACGGGAAACCTGGAACCTAGTCCTTATATTTCAAGCAACGGTAATGTTCCGAAGGCTGGGCTGTCCATGACAGTGTTAGATATTGATTTGGATATTGTGCGGGATGGGGGTGATAACGATTCTGATGAATCGCTATCTGCTGCTTAGCGTTAAGATGCTGATGATTCTGATGCGTGTTGTAGTGCCCAGTCGATCTGTTTAAACAGAGCTTCTAGGGTTGATGTGTTTTGGATGATGACGTTGGCGTGGCTGATTTTCTGACTGATTGGCATTTGGCTGTCGATGCGAGCGTGGATCTGTTCTAGGCTGAGGCGGCCGTTGCCGGAGCCTTCTACGTCTCGCTGCATGAGTCGTTCGATTTGCTGTTCGCGAGGGCAGTTGACGACCCAGATTTCGTTGACTAGATCTGTCATGCGGGCTTCGAATAGAAGTGGCACGACGACGACTGCGATCGCCTCTCGCCGCCGTGCCAATTCCTGTAGCTCTGCGGTGATACGATCGCGCACGTAGGGATGAATGCGCTGCTCGATCCAAAGACGTTCTGGCGGACTATGGAAGATAATTTCTCCGAGTCGGGCGCGATCGAGTCGTCCGTTGGGCATGAGGATACTTGGCCCATATCGTTCCACAATTTCATGGAGTACGGCACACCCAGGTTCAACTGCTTCTCGTGCATATACATCGGCATCTAGTACGGGAAGCTGTCGGACTGTTGCCAGATAGTTTGAAATCGTGGTTTTTCCCATCCCAACGCCGCCAGTGAGTCCAATTGTGCGGGGGGGCGCACTCCGGGTAGAACTATAGCTGCGATCGCTCATAGAGTCACCCTGCTTGTTTTAGGAACTCTTTGCCCATTTGACTAATGCTTGCGTCAATCCCTCCAAAGTATACTCTTCTGCCTCTATGTCTACTCGTCCAAATGCGGCTTGGCAGGCTTGTGAGGTTTGGGGACCGATCGATGCCAAGCAGATGGAGCTTGACAGTAAGCTGGGATTAATGTCCAGAGTTTGACAAAGAGCGGCGAAAAGTTGCTTGAAGCAGTGTACTGTTTTCGAGCTTGCAAACGTAATGATATCGACGTTTTGGTTTTGAAAGGCGTGTTGTACGTCTGCCGCAATGGCTTTCGCGCAGCCTGATTCGTAAGCAGGGACTTCGACGACTGCTGCGCCGCTGTGGGTAAAAGCCTGAACGAGAACGTCTCGACCGCCCGTTTCGACTCTGGGGAAGAGAATGTTTAACCCTTGCAGAGGTTCGGGAAAATGCTCGACTAGGGCATCAGCCACAAAGTCAGGCGGGATAAAGTCGGGCTGAATGCCATAGTGCTGGAGCTGGGCGGCTGTTTTTTGTCCGACCACAGCGATTTTGATTCCGTTCAGGGAGCGGGAGTCCTGATTTTGGGCAAACAGGCGTTGAAAGAAGGCATCGACCCCGTTTGTTGAGGTCAAGATCAGCCAGTGGAACTTGGGCAGACGGGCGATCGCCCCATCAAGGGCATCCCAGCTTGAGGGCGGGCCTATCTCCAGAGTCGGCATTTCCAGCACAGTTGCGCCCTGGGCTTGCAGGAGTTGTGTAAAGGAGCTAGATTGTCCTGCGGCGCGGGTTACTATCACTGTTTTGCCGGAGAGGGGCAGCAGCATGGGCTGGTCTGCTGGAGAATTTATCTGCAAGGTGGAGTCGGACACGGGCGCGATTGCAGGTGACGGGGGAACTGAGCTAACTCCATTTTGGGCTGAGGACGGGGGATCAAGATAGGGGCGGAGCGCGACAACTTCACCAATTGTAATGACGGCGGGTGATAGCGCTTCGTGGGCGGTTTGTCGTACGACCGCTTCCAGCGTGCTTGTCCACACTTGCTGCTGAGGATGCCCGGCCCAGCGAATAATGGCGATGGGGGTGTGGGGCGATCGCCCGTTGGCAATTAACCGCTCCACAACGACCGCAAGCTGCTGGGTTCCCATCAGCACAACCAGCGTATCGATCCCCGCTAGCGCGGACCAATTGAGCGCATCTGGCGCATGGGCACTCACTACGGCAAAGCTGCGGCTTAGCACCGGGTCTGTGAGAGGGATACTTGCCAACAGGGGCCCTGCCAGGGCTGAGGAAATGCCAGGGATGACTTCAAAGTGACAGCCTGCTGCCTTCAAGGCCTGAATTTCAGACGCAGTGCGCCCAAAGATGAACGGGTCGCCGCTTTTGAGCCGAACAACTTGCAGCCCTTGCTGACACAGGTCAACCAAAAGACGATCGATTTCTGATTGCTTGAGGCTGGGCTGCCCCCCGCGCTTTCCAACGTGAATACGCTGGCAGCTTGCTGGCGAAAGGTCGAGCAACTCTGGAGAAACGAGCGCATCGTAGACAACTGCTTCAGCCTGCTCCAAGCGCGATCGCCCTTGCAACGTCAGGTAATCTGGCAGCCCTGGGCCCGCGCCGACAATAGACACGAACCCTGTCGGCACACTGTCAGGACGCAAAGCCCAATGGGGGGCGATCGCCATCAATCTCCACCTGTAAATGACACAAAAACTAACTCAGGAGATTCGCTAAAGTTATTCCTCCGGTGGCTCCGAACCCGCAATCTCGCGAGTCTTGCTGCGATCGACCTTCAGCACCAGCACCCCCAACGGCGGCAGGCAAAGATCGATTGAGTAAGGACGGCCGTGGAACGACCACTCATCAGCCCACTTTCCGCCCAGGTTGCCCATGTTGCTACCACCATATTCCCGCGAATCGCTATTAAACAACTCACGATAGAATCCAGGTTCCGGCACGCCGACGCGATAGTGCGCGTGAGGCTGGGGCGTAAAGTTGCAAACCGTAATCACATATTCCTGAGGGTCTTTGCTCTGGCGAATGAAAGATACAACGCTGTGGCGATTGTCGTTGCAATCAATCCACTCAAAACCGTCATAGGAAAAGTCTTGCGTGTAGAGCGCTGGCTCACTTCTATAGAACTCGTTGAGCTTGCTTACGAAATGCTTCAGCTTTTGGTGCGGTTCGTATTGCAGCAGATGCCACTCCAGGTCGCCCCACACGTTCCACTCACTCCACTGACCAAACTCGTTGCTCATGAACAGCGTCTTCTTGCCCGGATGCGTGTACATGTAGGTATACAAGCATCGCAGGTTGGCATATTTTTGCCATTCATCTCCTGGCATCTTGCCGATCATGGCGCTCTTTCCATGCACCACCTCATCATGGGAAAACGCCAGCATAAAGTTCTCGCTGAAGGCGTACATGATGCTGAAGGTGATGTTGTTTTGGTGGAACTGGCGGAACCACGGGTCCATGTGGAAATAGTCCAACATGTCGTGCATCCAGCCCATGTTCCACTTCAGGTTAAACCCAAGCCCGCCAACGTAGGTCGGCCAGGACACCATCGGCCAGGTCGTCGATTCTTCTGCAATGCTGAGAATGCCAGGGAAGTAGCTGAAAATAACGTGGTTCATCTGGCGCAAGAAGTCTGCCGCTTCCACGTTTTCTCGACCGCCATACTGATTAGTCACCCATTCTCCGGGCTTGCGCTGATAGTCCAGATAAAGCATGGAGGCGACCGCATCGACCCGGATGCCGTCGATATGATACTTGTCGAACCAGAACAGGGCATTGGCAACGAGAAAGTTGCGAACCTCGTTGCGAGAGTAGTTGAAGACCAGCGTGCCCCACTCCTTGTGTTCGCCCTTGCGCGGGTCAGCGTGTTCGTAGAGGTGCGTGCCGTCGAACAGTGCCAGTCCGTGACCGTCTTTAGGGAAATGACCCGGAACCCAATCTACCAGAACGCCGATGCCATTTTGGTGGCACTGATCGATGAAATACATCAGGTCTTGGGGAGAGCCATAGCGCGAGGTCGCAGCGTAATAGCCTGTGACCTGGTATCCCCAGGAGCCATCAAAGGGATGTTCGGCAATCGGCAGTAGTTCGATATGGGTGAAGCCCAATTCCTTGACGTAGGGAATGAGCTTGTCGGCGAGTTCACGATAGGTCAGAAAGCGTGCGCCCGGTTTGAGGTCGGCGACAATGACAGGCGGCTCTTTGGTTCCATCAGGGCGGATATAGGGTTCGGCAGAGGAGGCGTGGAGCCAGGAGCCGAGGTGGACTTCGTAGACAGAGATGGGCTGGATTAGCGGATCGGTCTGGCGGCGCTTTTCAATCCAGTCTTGATCCTGCCATTCATAGGTTTCCAGGTCTGCCACGATGGAGGCAGTTTTGGGGCGAACCTCCTGGAAGAACCCGTAGGGATCGGATTTTTCGTAAATATGCCCTTCCTGGTTTTTGATTTCGTATTTGTAGTGCGTGCCCACGCCTAGTCCTGGGATGAATAGCTCCCAGATGCCGTTTCCTATGCGACGCATCTGGTGCTTGCGACCATCCCACCAGTTGAAGTCACCCAGTACGGAAACGTTTCGGGCATTGGGGGCCCAGACGGCGAAGTATACGCCCTTGACCCCATCGACTTCGGTGAGGTGTGCGCCAAGTTTTTCGTAGATTCGGTGATGGTTTCCCTCGGCAAAGAGGTGGATGTCGAAGTCGGTCAGCAGCGGCGAGCGAAAGGCATAGGGATCGTAGGTGACCCGCTCGTGGTCGCCCTCTTTGATGCGGAGTTGATAGTTGGACAGTTCTGCACGATCCAGGAGGCACTCAAAAAAGTGGGGATGGTGAGTGCTTTCCATCGGGTACTCGGTGCGCTCTTCGGGGCACACCACCCAGGCTGCATCGGCATTTGGCAGATAGGCGCGAACAACCCAAACCGTTTTGTCGTCTTGTGTGATCTGGTGGGGGCCTAGTACCTCGAAGGGGTCGTGGTGCTGGTTCCAGACAATGCGATTAACCTGGTCGGGTGCAACGGTCGATGACATGAAACTACCTGCCTGCAAGAGCAATCTAGACTAAGGGGTGGATGTAGCAAAACTCAACTTGACCTTACTATACAGGTCGCTTTGTCCAGTTCATCTATCTATCCTGATGGAACTATCCTGACGGAACTATCCTGACGGAATTGGTGGATGCACGCTAATGCGGAGTGTGGATGCGGGGTGCAGATGGGCGATCGCCCCTGAAGAGGTCGATGGACGGTGAGCGTTAAATCACTACTGCCAACCTGACCCGGTTCTTAAGTACAAACGTTAATACATACACCAAGTACAAACACTCTGGGCGATCCGTGACCAATACTATGAGCAATCCGTAAGCAATCCGTGAGCAATTCGTAAAAGGTCAGTTGGGGTCAGGAACTCAAAATGTCTAAGGGTTTTGTAAACAAAACCCAACATTTGTTTATTTATCTGTAATAAACCGTAGCAAATTACGGCTCAAGTCTCAAACGATGTTTAATTTTCTGGAAAACAAAAATACTGCTAGACCCTTTGGAGCAGTGGGGTGTCAAACCTCAAACTTTCCATCCATACAAAGGCGCGATCGCAGGTGTGGACAGAGGCATGGGGGATTTCTTGCCGACGCTGCTAGAATCACTAAAATTACAGGTATCTTTGCAAACTCACTGATCCTTTGGATCGTTCGCTATGCCAAATGTCGTTGATTCCGCGCCAGTGCTTGAGGTTCGCAACTTGCAGGTGCAGTTCAAAACCGAAGATCGGCTGAATACCGCAGTTGACAATATTTCGGTGCAGGTGAAGCCGGGACAGACGCTGGGCATTGTGGGCGAATCGGGGTCGGGGAAGTCGGTCACGTCGCTGGCGGTGATGGGGCTGCTGCCGCGGCCGGCGGGGCGGGTGACGGCGGGCGAAATCTGGTTTCGCGAGTCGCCGGAGGCAGAACCCGTGAACCTGCTGGCGCTGAGCGAGGAACAGCGGCGACGGCTGCGGGGCGGCAAGATTTCGATGATTTTTCAGGAGCCGATGAGTTCGCTGAACCCGGTTTATACCTGTGGGTTTCAACTCGTGGAGGCGATTCGGCAGCACACAGATATTTCCGAAGCTGAGGCGCGGCGGCGGGCGATGGGGTTGCTGCAAGAGGTGCGGCTGTTGCCCAGCGATGCGGAACTGGAGCGGCGCGTGGTGGAAGATTGGCAAAAGCGAGTGCCCACGGTGGGACGGGGGGGCGTAACGGAGCAGGAACTGAGCGATCGCCAGATTCAGCAAGCGGTGATCCGCCAGAAGCAGGCGATGCTCGACCGCTATCCGCATGAGCTCTCCGGCGGACAAATCCAGCGGGTGATGATTGCGATGGCGATTTCCTGCAATCCGGTGCTGCTGATTGCCGACGAGCCGACGACGGCGCTGGATGTGACGGTGCAGGCGACGATTCTGGGCTTGCTGCGAGAATTGCGCGATCGCCGCAATATGTCCATTATTTTTATTACCCACGACCTAGGTATTATTGCTGAAATTGCCGACTCGGTGGCGGTGATGTATCGCGGGCGGGTGATGGAGATGGGCCCGGTGATGGACATTTTTTCTAACCCCCAGCATCCCTATACGCGGGGGCTGCTGGCGTGTCGTCCCCAGCCGGATCGCCGCCTGCGGTTTTTGCCGACGGTGGCAGACTTTATGGAGGTGGAGACTGGGCCCGACGGGGCGATCGCCATTACCGAAAAGCCGATGGATCGGGAACGCCAGCGCCAGTTGAGCGACGAGATTACCGATGCCGAGAGCCAGGAGCGGTTGGCTACCTTGCAGGGGCGATCGCCCTTAGTGTCTGTGGAAAATCTGGAAGTCGGCTTTCCGGTGCGCGGTCTGTTTGGCAGAACCCAGCGCTATCTGCTGGCGGTCAACGGCGTGACCTTTCAGGTGTATCCGGGTGAAACGCTGGGGCTGGTGGGCGAGTCGGGCTGCGGCAAATCCACCCTGTCGCGGGCGCTGCTGCGGCTGATTCCCACGATGGGTGGGCGGATTGTCTTTGATGGGCAAGACGTGACCCACCTGGATCAGCGCCAGCTCCGGCAGCTTCGCCGCGACATGCAGATTATTTTCCAGGACCCCTTCAGCGCCCTCGACCCGCGCATCAGCATTGGTGCGGCCGTGCTGGAGCCGCTGAAGATTCACAACATCGGCAACGCCCGTAGCCGCCAGGAGCGTGTCGCTTACCTGCTAGAGCGCGTTGGGCTAGACCCGCGCTGGAGCAACCGCTATCCCCACGAGTTTTCCGGTGGGCAGCGGCAGCGCATCTGCATTGCCCGCGCTTTGGCGCTAAACCCGCGCTTTATTGTGTGCGATGAGTCGGTTTCGGCGCTGGATGTGTCGGTGCAGGCGCAGGTGCTGAATTTGCTGAAGGAATTGCAGGACGAATTTAAGCTGACCTACATTTTTATTTCCCATGACCTCAGCGTGGTGAAATTTATGAGCGATCGCATTATGGTGATGAATCGAGGCCGCATTGAAGAAATTGGCCCGGCAGAGCAAATCTATCGCCAGCCCCAGCAGCCCTATACCCGTCAGCTCATTGACGCAATTCCGGCAGGCACGCTCGACGCAATTCGCCAGCGGCAGGCGCGGTTAAGCGGGTGAGTCTAGAGCAGGGCTGGTCGCAATTGCTCTAAAACGGCTCGTCCCACGGTTCTCCCAGCAGCCAGGAAAAGAGCATTACGCCGAGGGCGATCGCCAGCCACGCGGGCCAATGGAACAAATGGTTGACCAATGCAATCGGGAAGTAGACCACCGCTTGCACCAGCGCCAGCGTGATGAAAAATGCCAACAGACCGATTGCAAACGCCACGAGTTGACCTGCTCCTTTGCGATGCGTGCAACCCCATGCTACAGCAAAGCGATTGGAGCGAAAGCCGTCTGCATTGCCCTGCTTCCTCGCTATCCTGATGGCAGCATCGGCATGAAAGGAAAGAAAGACATGAATCAAAACAAGCCCAAGGGACACGGTGCGGGGGCGTGGCTGGTGACTGGGGCGGCGATCGCCCTGATTGCAGGCGGTGGTCTGGGCTATTGGCTCTCTCGCCAGCCCAAACCGGGTGCAGTCTCCGATATACCCGCTGGGCTAGAAGCCGCCCCCCAGGATGCACTGCTGGCGCTATCGGTGTCTACTCGTCCGGCCCAGTGGCGACAACTGCGCGAATTTGGCACGCCCCAGACCCGCGCCCGACTGGATCAAGCGCTGGTAAACTGGCGCGATCGCCTGCTGACCTCCAAAGGCTATCGCTATGACCAAGACATTCAGCCCTGGGTGGGCGACGAGGTGACGCTGGTGCTGCTGGCTCCGGCGGCAGAAACCGAAAAACCACCCGCCCTCTGGATATTGCCCATCGAAGATGCCGAAAAAGCGCGGCAAAGTCTGTCGCGGCTGGGGGCGGGCGCATCGGCCCCTGCTCGCAGCCATCAAGGGATTGCCATTCGCACCCTTCCCGGAACCGAGGGACAGACCCTCAGCGCAGCAGTGCTGGATGATCGACTGGTGCTGCTGTCGGACCATGCCCCGGCGATTGAACGGGCGATCGACACCTACCAGGGCGGCGAGGCGCTGACCCAGTTGCCGAATTATTCACTGGCGCTGGCGCAAACCGCAGTGCCAGAACCCTTTGCGCGGCTGTATGTGAACGGGCCCCAGGCCAAGGCGATCGCCGCTGCGAATTCTATTCAGCCTGCGCCGCTGCTGGGGTTGACCCCCCTGCAAAATAATCGAGGCCTGGTAGCCAGTGCCCGCCTCACCGACGCTGGGGCGCAACTGCGCGGCTTTCACTGGCTACCTGCCGACAGTCAAAACCGCTATCGTGTGGTCAACAATGCGGGGGATTTGCCAAGGCTATTGCCAGACGATGCGCTGATGGTGGTGTCGGGCAGCAGCTTCCAGCAGTTTTGGCAGGGCTATAGCCAGCAGGGCAGCGTAGTCAATCCCCGCAATCCGCTGAACCCCAACATGCTCCGCGAAGGGCTGCTCAGCACCACTGGGCTGAACCTGGAAACGGATCTGGTGGACTGGATGAATGGTGAATTTGCTCTGGCGCTGTTGCCGCAGCCCGATGCGACGGGCGAACGTCGTCTGTCGCTGGCCTGGGTGGCAGAAACGAGCGATCGCCCCGCCGCAGAAGCCGCCCTTGCCAAGCTAGACGAGGTGATGGGCAGCCGCTATCGGTTTCGCGTTACCCGGGCAGAGGTGGGTGGGCAACCCGTGGTGGGCTGGGCATCGCCCTTTGGCTCCATCAACGCGACCCACGGCTGGCTGAACAGCAACACCGCCTTTTTGACCCTGGGCACAGGCACGCTCCCCAGTCTGCTGCCCCAGTCAGAAACGCCCCTGTCTACCGATCCAGACTTTTTGGCCGCCACCACGACCTCTCTGAACAATCAAAACGGGCAATTTTTTATCGATATTGAGCGGCTGCTGACGAGCGACACCCCCTTTCCACTGCCCAATCTGCCGAATGGGGCCGAGATTTTTCTAACGGGAATGCGATCGCTCGGCATTACCACTGCCATTGAGGGCGATCGCACGACTCGCTATGACCTAAACCTGATCCTGCAAAAATCGACCGAACCCGTTGTGCCCCTGCCGCCGCCAGAGTGAGGGAGTCGCAAGCTTCGTTCTTCGTTTTTCGTTTTCGTTCTTCTCCCTTAAACCCTCGTATAAGCAGAATAGACTGCCTTTTCGTTGACCCGCACGCGGTTTGCCACGATGCCCAAAATGGGCAGATTCGACACGCGGAAGGTTTCCAGCGCGTCGGACAATTGCTTGCGCTGAAGCTGCCCCAGGCTGGCGACGATCAGCGTGCCGTTGGTGTAGGCGGCGATGACGCTGGAATCCGCCAGGTTCATGATCGGCGGCGTGTCGTAAATCACTAGGTCGAACAGGCCGGCGCACTGGCGGGCGACTTCCTGCATCCGGGGCGAGGTGAGCAGGCGGATGGGGTTGGGAGCCATCGAGCCAGCGGTGATGACATAGAGCGACGAGTCGGGCGATCGCCGTCGGATCACCTGCTTCAGCGATACGTCATTATCACTTAGCAAGTCCGTCAAGCCCAGATCATTCGGCACGCTCAGCCGCTCGTGCAGCGTCGGCCGCCGCAAATCGGCATCCACCAGCAGCACCCGCTGACCCAGCGAGGCCGCCGCCTGCGCCAGATACAGCGCCACAGTGGATTTGCCTTCTTCCGGCGTGGCGGAGCTAATGGTGAGCGATCGCAGCGGTTGCGACGCACTCAGCAAATTCACCCGCGTCAGCAAGGACTGGAACGATTCCAGAAATAGCGGCGAGAGCTGCTGATCGGCGGTGAAAATAGCCGTTGGCTGGAGCGGAATCTGCCCCAGCACAGGCAGCCGCGCCCCGGACTTTAGCTCGTCGGGCGCATGATAGCGGTCTGCCAGAATTTCGATCAGTAGCCCTACGCCAATGCCCAGCAGCGAACCCAGCAATGCAGCGAGCAATAAATATTGACTGACGTTAACGCTGGCGATGTTGGTTGGTTCACCGTTCGCGTCGCGGAGCAGGGTTGGTGGATTGATCAGTTCCCACGGGGTTTGCTCTTGGGCTGCGTCGATTTGCAGCGCCTTTTGGCGGGCCGAAAACTCGGTCAAGATACCCGTGGCGATATTCAACTGCCGCTGGATTTCGTCATATTCGTTGGCAGCGGCGGGCAGGTTGCGGATCTGCTGCTGAATCTGGCTCTCGGACTGGGCGATCGCCCGATTGCGATCTTCCAACACGCGAATCTGGTCTTCGACCTTACCCAATACGCGCCGCGCCTCGCGGTTAATCAACTGCTGGATGTTATCGCGCCGCTCTCGCAAATACTGCATGTCTGGGTTCAGGTCGGTCATGCGGGCGGCTTCGGTCGCCAGTTCTGCCTCGTACTGCTGAAACAGACCCAGCAGCGTGCCATATTCGGGGGCCTGGCTGAGAATGGCGACAGGATCATTGGCAGCTAAGGCCGCGAAGCGCGATCGCGCTTCCACCAGGTTTGTGTTAGCGGCAAGCCGTTCCTGGCGCAATGTCCCCGACTGTTGAGTTAGCTGTGTGCCTTCCAGAGCCGGATCAATCAGCGTATTGCGTTCCCGAAAGGTTTGCAGTCGCGCCTGGAGGTTATCGACCTGCGCTTGCAACGCCGGAATCTGATTATCAATGAACTGAACTGCTTGCCCAATGCTGGTTTGGCGCTGTTCCAGAGCATATCTCAAGTAGTTGCCCGAAAGGTCTTCTAGCGCAGACAGCACCACTGCCGGATCGCTGTCTTGATACGACACCCGAATAATTTTCGTGTTCTCGTCTCTGTTGCCGATGCGATTGCTGAGACGTTCTACGACGAGTCGCCGCTCCAAAATCTGTCGAGCAACTTCATCGGTCAATTCAGGGTTACGCGCCTGGAGGCGATCGACCAAGGGCTTGATTAGTTCAGGATTTCGAAGAATCCGAATTTGAGTAGGATAGTCTAGCCGTGGCCGACTCACGTCTGTACTGCCCACTCCGTCAACTTGGGCGGCTGTCGTTTGGCGGCTAGCCTGGACATCGCTGGTGACTGGCTCTACCAATAAATCAAAACTGCCGATGTAAGAGGGCGGCGTGTTGCTTGCCTGGTTCAAGATGAGAAAAGTGGCGGCGGCTGTGGTGCTGGTCGCTATGCCCAGGATGATGGGAACCCGTCGCCGCAGCGCAGCAAAGACCCAGCCAATATTCCAGGATTCCTCTCCCGCAGTGCTGTTGATGGTGGATTGATCGACAGTTTCTAGCCTGGCCAGAACGGGTTCTGACATGGACCAGCCCAAGTGCTGCGGGTTGAAATTGGATTGAGAGTTTTGTTCGCTTTTCATAGGCTGCTGAGAATCTGTGGGCGGCTTGATAATGACCGTTCTAACCGTTCTAATCGTTGAGATGGGGTTCCCAAAATCGGTCGGTTGCTCAGACGATGGGAGTTCTGTTAAACATTTACGCTTTTCCACATTTGGGCCCGGATTTTTACGGAAAGTAAAATTGACGACAGGGCGCGATTTTGCTCCGGTGGAGGGCGATCGCCCGCAATGACTCGCCAATCATCCCCGCATCCTCTACGAATCATCAGCAAGGCTGCACCCGGCAAAGCATTCCAAGAAGCACCCTCTGGACATTCAGACATTCGGACAGCCTAACCGCAGCCTCAACGAATTTCCGAATACTCCGGATTTCCACGAAGCCTTCATGAACTTAGATACAGAAGGCTTCGAGTTCATATTGCATTTTGTTAACTTGGCTGCAAGATGCAGAAGGGCGATCGCATTTTTGTGTGTCTGGGGCGAAGCAGATCTAAGTAGAAAAGTTGGTTTCAACAATTAGAGGTATTGTCTCAAAATCAGCAAGTCAAAATCTGGAAAAGATTGAGAGTCGTACTATCTTCCTATGCTGCAATACTTCAAAAAGATCTGGTTTATCCTGGGAGACTCACGAAAGCACCTCCCGCTACTGTTCTTGGTTTTTACGATTTCCTCGATTGCTGAAACGCTGGGTATCGGGATGCTGGGGCCATTTTTTGCAATCATCTCAAATCCTCAGCTCATTGAAGAAAATCCTGTTTTGTCAGGAATATTCACGGGCTTAAAAATATTTTCTACCAGAAACGCAATTATTTTCCTCTGCGCCTTAATTGGTGTTGTTTTTATACTGAAATCAATTCTCTATTTCTTGTCAAAGTTATATATTCTAAAATTCAGTCATGCCCATCGGGCACACATGATTCAAACTTTGAATCATGCTTATCTTTATAGCGACTATAGTTATTTTATCAACAAAAATTCTTCAAGCCTGATTAAAAACATCACGCTCGAAACGCAAGAATTTTGTTACAAGATTCTACTTTCTTTGCTGTACGGCATTTCAAATTTGTTTATCCTCATCTTTCTATTTGCCCTTATGGCAGCAACAGATCTGCTGCTTTTGGTCGCTACTCTTTCAGCACTGCTGCCGGTTGTTTTGCTGATTTATATCATGCGTCATCGGCTAAAGAGTTGGGGGCGCAAGAGTTCAGAAGCCCTACAAGGCATTATTAAAACACTGAATCATGGACTGGGTGGATTCAAGGAGACGCGCGTCATCGGCTGTGCGCCTTACTTTGAGGAGCAGATGGCGACCAACACCAAGCAATACGCTCAGGCGGCTTCTTTCGCAGGCAGCTTTGATATGCTGCCGCGCATTCTAATTGAAACAGTCTTAGTAGTGTTCATTGTTTCTTTTGTCGGAGTTTCACAGCTCTTTCTGTCACGAAGCACGGATTTATTGATCTCAAGCCTGAGTGTGTTTGCTGTGGCTTCTATTCGCCTTTTGCCTGCAACCAGTCAGCTCATGTCTACAATTGGCAACCTGCAAACTACTCGCCACGTTCCAGACATTCTCTATGCCGACTTGAAAGAAGCTCAAAAAGTATCTACAATACCCAATTTCGGCATTGTCGAGGCTGGAGAAACACCTCTGGAGCATTCTGTCGCGATGGACTTTGAGCAGCAGATTTGTCTGTCCAACGTGGTCTATCGCTATTCGCCATCGCTAGAGCCAGCTATTGATGGGGTGTCGCTAAAGATTCGCAAAGGAGAATCAATTGCGTTTATTGGAAAGTCTGGTGCGGGAAAAACGACGCTCGTTGACATTATTTTAGGACTGCTAACGCCGCAAAGTGGAGATATTACGGTAGACGGTGTGTCGATTTATCAAGACCTGCGGGCATGGCAGAACTTGGTAGGGTACATTCCGCAGTCTATTTTTCTACTCGACGATACAGTCGAACGAAACATTGCCTTTGGGGTTCCGGATCATCTAATTGACAGCGGAAGACTGGGACAGGCCATTGCCGCGGCTCAGCTTGAAGAACTGATTGCCAAACTCCCAAAAGGTCTCCACACTCGCATCGGCGAACGCGGCGTGATGCTATCTGGAGGGCAACGTCAGCGCATCGGAATCGCCAGAGCGCTCTATCATGAGCGAGAAATTTTAGTTCTGGATGAAGCTACTTCTGCTCTCGATAACGAAACTGAAAAGAGAGTAAGTGACGCAATTCGGACGTTATCAGGTAAGAAAACAGTGATCATTATTGCCCACCGTTTATCAACAGTGGAACATTGTGATCTAATTTACTTATTGAAGGATGGAAGAATTTCAAAATCAGGAAAATATGAGGAAGTTGTTGCCTTTTAAGCATCGCAAAAATAATTTACCTGCTTAGAAATCGTAAACCTGAGATGCCAGAGTTATGAAGAAGTTAAATAACAACTCAAGTAAGCCCCTTGCTTTCTACAGCGCTGTGACTCAGTTTGATAATCTTGGCGATCTTTTGATTAATAAGATCTTGTTATCAGAATTGAGAAAATATGCACGTCTTGTGGTGAATGTTAATGGTGTTCCAGAATGGTACAAAGAAGAACTTGACTTATTGCCGGGAGAAATAGTTGAGGAATCTAGGATGAAATTTCGAACACGCATTATTTTGGCGGGTATCAAGAGGCTGTCCGGACTCAAGAAAAACACCTTTGCTATTATCAACCCTGGGCATAGCTATGGCGATATGAAAATGCTAGGGGGAAGTTTCTTTAAAATTTTGATAAATTCGATCCTGATTTACTTGTCTGGAGTTAGACGTTGTCGTTTTGGCTGTTCTATCGGGCCATTTTGGGGAGGTCGAGAGAGTTTAGAGAGATTGCAGTCTAAACTAATGCACTTTAACTCTGTGAGAGACAGCATATCAAAAAACTATGCTGAAAGTATAGGAATTCAGAATACGGTATATTTCCCCGATTTAGCTTGGTTGATGGAAACAGAATATACGCAAAAAAGACCATCAATCGAGTCTCGGGAATTTATAATTTTTAGCTTTCGAGATTCAACCCCTGGTTTTTTGAATGAGCATCTGAACTCTCAGAAATATCAAAAAATATTGCTCTCCAAGCTGGATGAAATAGTGGACTATGTATCAATAAATCTATCAAAGAAAATTTTGATTTGTCATCAAGTCGATCGCGACAAGTCTATGTCAGATCTGTTATATGGTCGGTATAAAAACATATGCAAGATTGATTTCTTGGACTCCAGGGTGACTAGCAGGGATATGGAAAAAGTATATTCAAGTTCATGTCTTGTTTTTAGCAATCGGTTGCATGTTCTGATGTTTTCCATGGCTTTTGGAGCGTTGCCTATTGCTGTCATTGACTCAGAAAAACACACTAAGATATCGGGAGTTTTTGTTGACTCTGGGATGAAGTCATTATTGCTAGATATTCATGATGAAGATGTATCTGTAAAGCAAAAGCTGGATGCTCTGGTTCAAAAAGAGATTTTGGTACTGAATGGTAGAATAGCTGAGTCTTACCGAAGAAATTCTATCATTGCTAGAGCTTTGTTTCAAAAGACTATCTTGAGAGCAAGCTAAATCATTTAAGCCTTGGCTTGCAGCAACAGAAAACACTTCTGAGCCGATCGGGAATATGGAAAAAACTGTGGTACTTGTTATATTTAACCGACCAGACAAAACCTTGAAAGTGTTTGACAGAGTTTGCCAAGCCAAACCCGAAAAGCTTTTAGTAGTTGCCGATGGACCGAGGAGGAAGTTTCCTGATGATGTAGAGAAATGTGCTGAAACGCGAGCAATTGTTGATCAGGTTGACTGGGATTGTGAAGTTCTCAAAAATTACTCTGATGATAATCTTGGCTGTGGAAAAAGGATTGCTTCTGGACTAGATTGGGCGTTTTCATTGGTTGATGAGGCGATTATTTTGGAGGATGATTGCCTGCCTCATCCGAGCTTCTTTCGATACTGTCAAGAGCTGCTTGACTACTATCGAGATGATGAAAGAGTTATGTCTATCTGCGGCAAGAATGTCCAATTTGGTCGTGAGCGGACAGAGTTCAGCTATTACTTCTCTCGTTATAGCCATTGTTGGGGTTGGGCAACTTGGGCGCGTGCCTGGAAGTTTTTTGACTATGATATGAAAACTTGGGAGGTTGCACAGTTAGAAAATCACTTGGTAGATATTCTCGATGACGATCGTGTTGTTGGGTACTGGACACGAATCTTTCAGTCTACTTATGAGCGAAGATATCAGTCTGCTTCTTGGGCATATCGTTGGCTGTTATCTAGCTGGTTGCAGAATGGTCTAAGTGTGTTGCCAAGTGTGAATCTGGTATCTAATATCGGCTTTGGTGAAGATGCAACGCATACCACTACAACAAGCACTCGAAGTCAGTACGCTAATATGCAGACAGAAGAAATGCAGTTTCCTCTGAAGCATCCGCCCTACGTGATTCGCAATCGAAAAGCTGATCAGTTTGAGCAGGATACGTTGTTTGATCCTGGTTTGATGACTCGTGCTAGAGCAAAGCTGCTGCGAATGATTGGCAAAAGAGTGATTTGATTGAACGGATTCTTAGAGTTATTTGATTTCTTGTTTCACTTGAATTATTCAAGTTTTAGTCAAATTATTTGGTTTGTATTTTGAGGTGTTTTATAAATCTAGTTTGCAGTCTATTCCTGGAAATTCATCATGTCACTCACGAAATTTTTAATTGATCAGCCGCAAGAGATTAAGCATTACTACCAGGAGCATGGATACGTCATTGTTCGTAATGCTCTGAGTGCGGAAAAGATTGATAGATTGCTAGGGCAGGTTAATCAAAAGAAACGCGATCGCCTCTTTGTCTTCAACAGTCAGGATACTCACGTCCCCACACGTCCTCGCCTCACGGAAGCAGGCTTCATCGAAAACTCGATGCTAAATCCAGTAAACCTGAAACTAGCTCCTCGATTGTCAAAAATGGTAGAGCGCTGCCTGGTGGACGAAACCGTTGCAAAGATTTTGAGTTTGCTATCAGGCGATACGCATCATGTGATGATGCAAAATATGTTTTTTGATAAGTCAACAGGCACAATTGAGCATCAAGATCACTACTATTTAGATGCTGATCCACCAGGTCGGATGATTGCCGCTTGGTATGCCCTGGAAGATATTCAAGAAGACGCGGGCTGTTTCTTTGTGTTGCCGGGTAGCCACAAGGGGCGTGTTATTGCCAGAGTGGATGGCCGAAGCTTTAGCGATCATGAGACTTATCGCAAAGAGATCCTGACGCTCATAGACAGCACTGAATATCAATACAAATCCTTTCCCCTAGAAAAGGGCGATGTGCTGTTTTGGCATCCATATACAGTTCATGGCGCGTACAAAAACCTCAATCCGCAGCATAGCCGCAAGTCTCTCACGGCTCATTTTTATCCAGCCCAACTTAAGCCGCTATATGCTGCTAAAGCACCCAAGCTGCGCCCTTCGCTAAACCCACATATTTTAATGACAGGAAGCGCGATCGCCCCCTATGTAGATAGCGTCAAAACCTATCTGCGATTTGTAGCCAATGCAGTGCGCGGACGAGGGCCCGAAATGGTAATGCGCCGAGAAAACTATGAAGAGGCCATCTAAGCATGAAGATTCTCCACCTCAGCACCTTCGACACGATTGGTGGAGCCGCGCGGGCCGCCTATCGGGTGCATCGAGGGTTGCGCGAAATCGGGTCAGATTCCTGGATGCTGGTGCAAAAAAGTGTGAGTGGCGATCGCACGGTCTTAGCGCCGAAAACGGTACTGGGACAAGTCGCAGGTCGCCTTCGTGCCGAAGTAGACGGCCTAGCGCTACGCCCCTATCCCCGCGTCAATAAGGCAGTCTTTGACATCCAGCGTGCGCCCAATCCTTTGCAGCACCGCATTCAGCAGATCAACCCAGATATTATTAACTTGCACTGGATTCTGAATAGCTACCTGCCAATTGAGGCTTTGCCGCGCTTCCAAAAGCCGATCGTCTGGACGCTGATGGATATGTGGCTCTTTACCGGGGGCTGCCACTATACCCAAGAGTGCGAGCATTTTCAACAATCCTGTGGAACCTGTCCCCAACTAGGCAGTTCCAAATTCAACGATCTGTCTTATCGTACTTGGCAGCGCAAAGTCAAAGCCTGGAGCAATTTGAATCTGACTATAGTTGCTCCGACCCGCTGGCTAGCAGACTGCGCCCGCGCTAGCAGCCTGTGCAAAGATTTGCGGATTGAGGTGATTCCCTTTTGCCTGGATATTAGAGTCTATAAGCCGATTGATTGGCAGGTCGCCCGTGCTGCCCTCAACCTGCCGCTCGACAAAAAGCTCATCCTGTTTGGAGCCATCAGCGCGACTCAAGATCGGCGCAAAGGTTTTCATCTACTGCAACCAGCATTGCAGCAGCTTGCTCAGACTGAACTGCATCAGCAGGCTGAAGTGGTGGTGTTTGGTTCCTCTAAGCCAGAGAGTCCGGTTGATCTGGGCTTTCCTGCTCATTATCTGGGGCATCTCAACGATCATGTTTCGCTGGCGCTGGCCTATTCTGCTGCGGATGTATTTGTCGCACCGTCGCTGCAAGAAGCCTTTGGACAGACCGCTTCCGAAGCGATGTCCTGCGGTACGCCAGTTGTCGCGTTTAAGGGAACTGGACTGGCAGACATTGTGGATCATCAGCATAATGGCTATCTGGCCAACCCGTTTGAGATTGAGGACTTGGCCCAGGGAATTCGCTGGATTTTGGGTCATACCGATTCGGAGAAATCGCTGCGACTTGCTGCCCGCCAAAAAGCTGAACAAGCCTTTGCACTGGAGTTACAAGCCCGTCGCTATCTCGATCTCTACCAAGATCTACTGGCTCAAACGTCCCCTGCATAACGATACTTTCCATGCAAACCCAATCCGCAGGCCCAGATTTCAGATTGGTCTGTTTTGACCTGTCGATCTATGGCCATCATCCGCACTATATTTTGCAACTGTGCAAGGGGTGGATAGCGCGATCGCCCTTGGGAAAGCTCTTTTTCGTAGTGTCACCCCGATTCCTCACGGTTCATGCTGATGTGGTGCAGCAGTGCAGCCTGGATGCTTCGGTGCAGTTTGTGGCGGTTACCGAAACCGAGCAGGCTGATCTGAAATCTCGCAGTTCTGGTATCGATCGCAATCTCCGCAACTTCCAGGAATGGCGCTTGTTTGCCAGATATGCCCAACTGCTGCAAGCTGACCATACGCTGATGCTCTATCTTGACACCTGCCTATTGCCAATGGCGGCTGGATTCTCTTTTCCCTGCCCCGTTTCAGGAATTTACTTTCGCCCTACATTCCACTACTACACCTTTAGCCCCCGTCCCCAAACCTGGGGCGATCGCCTGCAGGCCTGGCGCGATCGCCTGATTCTGGGTGCTGCGCTGCGCCATCCCCAGTTTCGCACGCTGTTTTCCCTCGACCCGATTGCACCAGACTACATCACCCCGCCCGCCCATGTGAAGGTCTGTGCGCTGGCCGATCCGGTCGATTTGTCCCAAAAGTTGGTTGGCTCTGGCGCAGAACTCCGCCAGCAGTTAGAAATTGAGGGCGATCGCACGGTATTTCTCCTGTTTGGTGCGCTGACATCCCGTAAAGGGATATATCCACTACTGGAAAGTTTGGAACTGCTGCCCGAAGAAACCTGCAAAAAAATTTGTCTGGTTTTATTGGGAGAAGCTAGTTCAAAAATGCAGCAATATATTGCAACTACTGCCGAATCATTGCGCCAATGCAAATCGATTCAAATTTTAGAGCGTTATGAATTTGTGGAAGATGCTGTGCTGCATCAATACATCGAAATGGCAGACGTAGTGCTGGCGCTCTACCAAAAACACGTTGGCATGAGCGGCATTTTGATGCAGGCGGCACTGCACAAAAAGCCTGTGTTGAGTTCCGATTATGGCTTGATGGGTGAATTGGTGCGTCGCTATGAACTGGGGCTGGCAATTGATTCTGAAAATCCAAGGGCGATCGCCACTAGCCTTGCTCGATACGTTTTGAAAGACCCGGTAATCAACGTCAATCTTCAAAAGACACACGAACTAATAGCAAGTCATGCCTCGACAAAATTCTCCGCTTTGATCCTGAGTGAGTGCGTCAGCCAGGAGGTTTATGCAAAAGCCCAACTCCTCTAAAATTGCCTGGCTGTTGCCAACAGCCTGGTTCTATTGGCAGCCTGCTTTGAGTGAACTCACTCAACATTTCCCGCATACCAAGGTTTTTACAGGACTATTTCCAGGTTTTGCAAAAGGACTGGAAAGCACCTTAGATGTAGAGCTTGTCGGCAAGCAAAAAGTGGTGGCAGTTACGAAATCTGCTACCAGTTACGGCAATAATTTTACTTATCTTTCGCCCAAGATCTTGCCTCGGCTGTTTCAATATTGCCCTCAGGTCGTCTTCTCCAGTTCCTTTGGCATCTGGACTCTGCTGGCGCTGCTGACCAAGTGGCTGGGTGGCTGGAAGGTTGTAATTGCCTACGAGGGCAGTTCGCCAGGGGTCGATTATCGAAACTCTGCGCTGCGGCTGGCGCTGCGTCGGGCGATGGTATGGGTGGCCGATGCCTGTATTACCAATAGCCATGCTGGGCAAAAGTATTTGATCGACTGCCTGGGCGCTCCACCAGAATTGACGTTTGTGCAGCCTTACGAAGTGCCCGATCGCCGCTCTTTGTCTGAAGTGAACGAAGCACTGGAATGGGTTGCGCCGGGGCAGCCGCTCCGCTTTTCAGACCTAAAGCGTCCGGTGTTCTTATTTGTGGGCAGTGTAGTGCCCCGCAAAGGGGTGGCGTGCCTGCTGGAGGCGTGCAAGCTATTAAAGAATGCAGGAAGTCGGGAATTTGGCGTGTTGCTGGTAGGTGATGGCCCACAGCGAGAAGACTTGCAGACCTTCACACAACAGCATCAGTTAGAAGATTGCGTAATTTGGGTGGGGCGAGTGAGCTATGGCGACATTGGCTCCTATTTTCACCATGCGGATGTGTTTGTGCTGCCGACACTTGAAGACACCTGGGGCATGGTGGTGCTAGAAGCGATGCTGTTGGGTAAGGCTGTGTTGTGTTCCACGGGGGCAGGCGCGGCAGAACTGGTGCTGGAGGGTGAAAATGGCTATCGCTTTCCTCCAGACAATCCACAAGTGTTGGCTGCCGCTATGCAGCGCCTGATTGAAAATCCCGACCAGCTTGCTGAGATGGGGCAGCGATCGCAAGACATTATGGCGCACTACAGCCCTCAGAAGGCGGGAGAGTTTTTAAGTCGAGTTGCAGTTATGGTCATGGGAGGCGAATCAGCGTGAACCAGCCTCTCCGCATATTGCTGTCGGCCTATGCCTGTCGTCCGAATATGGGGTCGGAGCCGGGTGTGGGCTGGAATCTGGCGCGGGCGATCGCCCAGCATCATCCTGTTTGGGTACTCACTCGCGCAGACAACCGCCCGTTTATCGAAGCTGAACTTACTCAAAACCCATTTCCAAATCTGCAATTTATCTATTGTGATGTTCCCGGTTCAAAGTTTTGGAATCGCAGCACTAAAACCGTTCATTTACATCACTATCTCTGGCAGATCAGTGCTTATGCCACAGCAAAGCGCTTACTACCGCAAATGCGGTGGGACGTAATTCACCACATTACATACGTTCGCTACTCTTCGCCCAGCTTCCTCAGCCTCTTGCCTGTGCCATTTGTTTGGGGTCCAGTTGGGGGTGGTGAAATGGCTCCTCTGGCGTTTTGGGAAGACTTTCACCTCCATGCGCGGATCTATGAAACACTGCGGTATCTGGCTCATCGAGTGGGGGAAGCAGACCCATTTACTCGCCTAACAGCGACTCGTAGCGTTTTGGTGAGAGCAACCACAAAAGACACTGCTGAACGCCTGCAATTGATGGGCGCACAGAAACTGGAACTCTACTCAGAATCGGGACTTTCTCAAGAAGAAATTGCTACGCTTCAGGCAGTTTTGCCACCCGTTTCTGACACTATGCGGTTTATTAGTATGGCTCGACTGCTGCACTGGAAAGGTCTGCATTTAGGCATTCGAGCTTTTGCCGAAACAAACTTATCCAACACAGAATATTGGATTTTGGGCGAAGGGCCAGAGCGCGATCGCCTGCAACAACTCGCAAAAGACCTGGGAGTGGAAAAGCAGGTGAAGTTTTTGGGAAGGCTCTCGCGCCACGAAACGCTCAATCGCCTCAGCGAAAGCCATGTTCTGCTGCATCCAAGCCTGCATGATTCCGGCGGTTGGGTCTGTCTAGAAGCAATGGCATGTGGCCGCCCGGTCGTTTGTCTGGATTTGGGCGGGCCAGCCGTTCAAGTGACAGAAGAAACCGGATTCAAAATTACCGCCGAGTCGCCAGAGCAAGCCGTCCGAGATTTGGCAACGGCCATGGTGCTGCTGGCGAAGAATGCAGACCTGCGATCGCGCATGGGCCAAGCCGGACAACAGCGAGTCCAAGAACAGTTTTCTTGGGAGCAAAAAGCAAAGAGTTTGATACAGACCTATAAATCAGTCGTCAAGAATTAATAGAAACCTTCTATCTCTTCAAAAGACAAAAAGTTATGACCACTCAGAACATAGCCTACTTTACTGGCCGCCTGTTACCCGCCTCAGAAACTTTCATTCGCACGCAGGCAGAAAGTCTGAAAATATTTAATCCTTACTATATTGGTACGCGCTATGTTTCCGGATTGCCACTTCCAAAAGAAAAAACATTTGCAATTAATTCAAGTAATTTTATCGGCTCTGCTCAAGAACTTATATTTAAACTGTTGGGGATCGCGCCACATCTTTTAAGACATCTTAGAGAACTTGAAATATCACTGATTCATGCACACTTTGGGGTATGTGGAGCGTTGGCTCTGCCTATCTCGAAGGTTTTGAACTTGCCATTAGTAGTCACTTTTTACGGACTAGATGCCACGATGACAGATGAATATGCAAATCGTGAATCTATCAGCACAAAAGTCTACGTAAAAAGACGAGAATCCTTGAAGAAGTCGGCTTCTTTATTTATTGGAGTATCCGACTTTGTCAGGGATCGATTGGTTGCTCAAGGCTTTCCATCTGAGAGAGTCATCTCGCACTACTATGGCGTAAACACAAAGGAGTTTTCTCCAGACTTATACATCGAGCGCGAACCAATTGTGTTATTTGTAGGACGCTTCACAGAGAAAAAAGGTTGCGAGTATCTTATAAAAGCAATGGCATCAGTTCAGTCGGTTTTGCCACACGTCAGCCTCATCTTGATCGGTGATGGAAGTGAGAGAGAGAAGCTCGAAAATATGGCATCTCAATTATTAAAACAATACCAGTTTGTTGGCTTTCAACCCTCTGATGTTGTCAGGCAATGGATGAACCGTGCCTCACTTCTTGCTGTACCCAGCATTACTGCATCTAATGGTGATTCAGAGGGCTTGCCCACTGTAGTTGTTGAAGCACAGGCAATGGGATTGCCCGTTATTGGCTCTAGACATGCAGGTATTCCGCAGGCAGTCATTCATGGAGAAACTGGTTTCTTGGCAGAAGAACGAGACTGGAAATTGCTGAGTGAACTTATTATAACGGCCCTTCAAAATAAGGAATTATTGAGAAATTTTAGCTATCAAGCCAGGGAAAATGTAGTTAAAAATTTTGATCTATGTAAGCAATCCAAAGCTCTAGAATCAATATATGAAAATTTAATAGAAAACTTCAAAAGCGCTGGGATAAGGTAGTGCTTGGATGGTCTAGTTTTAGAATTTTCAGCTAACTCTATAATACGGCAGGCTGAGCGCCAAAAGCTCTAAAATTCTCATCATATACAATTGCCCATGCGTATTCTCAGCATTCACAATGCCTATCAAATTCGCGCTGGCGAAGATGAATCCTGTGCTGCCGAACAGCAACTCCTGCGAGAGCATGGGCATCAGGTAGATCTTTACGAAGAAAATAACGACCGTATCCAAACACTCAATCCAATACAAACCGCTCTCAAAACTGTTTGGTCGGCCGAATCCTATCAGGCTGTTCGCCAGCATCTTGCCCAGCACACCGTCGATGTCGTACATATCCAAAACTTTTTCCCGCTTATTTCTCCCTCTGTCCACCACGCCGCTAAGGATGCAGGCGTTCCAGTGGTGCAGACGTTGCGAAACTATCGACTGCTGTGCCCCAACGCGCTATTTTTTCGAGCGGGTCAGGTCTGCGAAGATTGTTTGGGCAAACCTATTCCTTATCCCGGCGTTTTGCATGGCTGCTATCGAGAGAGCGGGGCCGCTAGCGCAGCTGTGTCTGCAATGCTGGTTGCCCATCGCTTACTCAAAACCTGGATTGAGACAGTTGATTGCTTTATAGCCCTCACAGAATTTGCCCGCCAAAAGTTTATTGAAGGCGGGCTACCGGCAGACAAAATCATCGTCAAACCCAACTTTGTCAATCCCGACCCTGGAATAGGCGACGGGCGGGGCGGCTACATGCTCTACGTAGGGCGACTATCCGTTGAGAAGGGACTAGATACACTGATCGAGGCGTGGCAGCGACTGAACCCGCCATTTCCGCTGAAGATTGTAGGCGATGGACCACTAGCGGATCTTGTAGAAACTGCCACTCGGCAGCAGCCCGCTATTGAGTGGCTAGGACGGCAGCCTATGCCAGCGGTTTATGAACTGATGGGCAATGCGACAGCCGTTATCTTTCCGTCTAAGTGGTATGAAACCTTTGGACGAGTCGCAGTAGAAGCTTTCGCCAAGGGAACACCTGTGATTGCGTCGAAAATTGGGGCGATCGCCGAAGTCGTTCAATCCGGCTACACTGGACGGCACTTTTGCCCTGGCGATCCGGACGATCTGGTGCAACAGGTGAAGTGGGTATTGGACAACCCCGTTGCATGGCAGCAAATGCGCCAGAATGCTCGTGCTGAATTTTCAGCTAAATACACTGCTCAAGCAAATTATCAGATGCTAATAGATATTTACAGCAAGGTTCAGCGATAAACTAACCTGTGCCTCAGCACCTTAAAACTTCCCACTATTGCTGGTCCTCTAAAGCTCTCGTGAAGCATGAATCAAGCTGTAAATCTTTCGGTGCAACAACGCGGGCAACTGAGAATTCCTGCGTTAATTGTTTTTGCGTTTGCAACGGTATTTTTCCCTCGCATCCTGGAATCAGCAGGCGCACCAGCAGCGATTAACTTTTTTCACTTTGCAATTGTTCCTTTAGTTTTCGGACTGACCTTTACCAAGGTTCGCAGCAAGAGCAGTCAGGGGATTTGGATCGCTCAACTCCTACTTTTGGGTTTATTTGCTTTGTTGCTGAGCATGACTATCAGCGCCTTTTTGAATAAAGCAGGGCTGGTTAATCTGTTCATTGGCTATATGCTCTTAGCAGAGCCATTCTTGCTATTGGCGATCGTTGTTTATACGCCAATGACCCTTCGGAATGTCCGTTGGATGCGAAGCTGGATTTTAGCATTCGGCTTTAGCAATGTTTTATTGGCCTTAGCCCAAAAGCTCTTGATTACGATTGGGTTACTCAGGGTGACTAGAATGACTGTAGACGATAACATTCAGGGCGTGTTTTATCTTTCTGGAGCGGGGCATGTCGTTTCAGCCTCCGTCTCTTTAACCTTCGGACTATACTATTTTGCAAGCGCCAAAAATTCTCCGCTTTGGCTAAGAGCCACCGTTGTAATTGCTACAATTCTTCAGCTTTTGTTCGCTGATGCCAAGCAAACCCTGCTGGTTTTTTTGGCTGCCTGGGGAGTTTTGATTTTGGTTAAACTCACGGATATTAGAGTCGCAATTCAGTACATTATTAGCGGCATTTTTGCCTTCTATTCATTTCTCTGGGCCCTCAGCAACGTCCCCCTATTTGCTGCATTTAACGGCTGGATTCGACCTGGACTCTATGGCCCCGATGGTGATGCAACTGTTCTGAAGCTCAGCGGTTTTCCGATCATCGTCTCATTTTATGAAAACTCTTTGAACTGGCTGTGGGGACTGGGCCCAGGACATACAGTAGGGCGTTTGGGAGGCTGGCTGCTGAAAGAATATGTCTCATTGTTAAATCCGCTAGGAGCCACAACTCGTCCTGTAAGCTCAGAAGTTGGAAGAGTCTGGGGAGAGAGCTATCTAGATTCCAGCTTCTTCTCGCCGCTTTTCGGATGGATTGGGATTTGGGGAGATTTTGGCTTGTTGGGATTAGGGATTTATCTATTTCTCTGGTGGGTGGTCTGGCATTTTCTGTGCCAGGACGATTTTTCTAAATTTACGGTGATTACGGTGTTTATATTCGGCTTTATTTTCACCCAGATGGAAGAACCTGGCTACATGCTGACTGTCACGACTTTGATTGGATTGCGATGGCACGAGCTACGAGCTAAGGAAACGCCGCCTGCTCAACGAGTCTATTTACAGCTTTCCTGATGAAATGACGGATCAGTGAAGTAGGTAGGTGAGACCTTTACACGATGGCTTCCTGGAGACATCTCCCTGGTTTAATGCTTTTGATGTGTGAATCGCTCCTTCTTTCCGAACAGACTTTCCGAACAGATACGCTATGACCCAGGCAGCTACCCTCACGCTTATGCTCCAGCCCGTTGCGGGTCGGCATGTGTTTGTTCCGCCGGAGCCTGCGCTTCAGTTGCAGCGTGCGGTGCAGCCGGAGAGTGGGGTTCTGGAACGGCGGCGTGCAGATGGCAATCGAGAGAGCGATCGCCCCCTTTACCATCCCCCAGTTCCCGCAGCCGTGCCCCAGCCGGCTCGAGTCGCCGTGGGTGTGGCGATCGCCGCTACTGTGGGCACTACGCTTTACCAGAGCTACACTCCGCCGCTCTATAAAAGCACGTTTGAGCTGGCCCCCGTGGCAGAGCGATCGCAGACTAGCGGCACAGCCACAGCAACGACTGACATTCGTCCAGAGGTGGATCAGGCGACGCTGATTCAGGTGTTGCGGAGTCATCAGGTGTTGCTGCCTGCGGTGCGCGACCTGCGGGCGTATAACATCAATCTGAGTCCGGCAGCGCTGGCGCAAAATCTGGAAATTGTGCCGCTGGCGGATGGGCGACTGGAAGTGCGATACCGCCATCGCAGTGAGCGTGTGGCGCAGATGGTATCGCGGCAGCTTGCCCAAACCTATGTGGACTATGGCGATCGCTGTCGGCTGGATGCGTGCTATGCGCTGGAGCAGGCAACGGCAGATTTGACCGAGGCGACGGGTCAAGTGGCGCGGCTAGAGCAGGCGATCGCCCAGTTTCAGGCTCGCCCCGATGCCCAGAATCTCACTCATCGCGCCGACACCCTGACCCGCCGCACCGCAGAATTCACCCGCTACCTGACGCAGACCGAGCAAGAGCTAAAGCTAGCGCAGCAGCGATATCAGGTGATTCAGACCCAGCTTGCATTCGCCGATGCCAATCGCATCTTGCAGCAGCAGGGCAATTATCAAGCATTGCTGCAAGCCTTGCACCAGACCGAGGGGCAAATTGCAACAACGCTTACCCAGGCGCAGCCCGACGCCCAAACTTTGCAGGCGCTCTATCAGCGCCACCAACTCCTCAGCGGGCAGATGACTCAGCAAGTGGCGATCGCCCTCAACCAGTTCCTCCTGACGCAATTTCCAGACCTGGCCGCCGACTCAGAAACACTGCCGCCCGCGCTCTCGCAAATTGAACAAGCGTTTGGACTGGCACATCAGGTAAACCTGCTCAGCGCTCGTCAGCGGGCGATCGCCCCCATCCACCAAGCCATGCAGGCCGACAAGCTGAGGCTAGCAGAGCTACTGCAATATCAGTCCAAGCTGGAAACCCAACTGGCGGTGCAGCGGCGAATCTTGCAAGAGAGCCAGCAGCAGCACGCCCGCCTCCAGCGGGAAATTTCTGAGCGTCGAATCGTATGGCGTGTAGCAGGTGCTTAAGCGTCACTTTCGAGCTTGACTCGAAAGCATAGACTTGAGTGAGCATGACGCTGTACGCCTGCACATGGCAGCAAAGCACCAGATTTACGCACTTGCGATACACTTGTTAGGTTTTGGATGTTTTTCCTCTGGCTGTATTCCCGATGGGCTGATTGACTGACAAAACTCGAAGCACCCTCACCCCAACCCCTCTCCCAGAGCGGGCGAGGGGCTTTTGACCCAGGTTTGGCAGTTCAAGTCCCTTCGCCCCTTGTGGGAGAAGGGATTTAGGGATGAGGGGAAAAGATTTGTCAGGTAACCAGCCCGAGGGGTCGTCCAACTGCGTAAGCCCTATAGGTTTGGTTTTCTGGATAACCCCCTAATAGCCAAAACAGGCAGGTGAGAGATATTATCAATACGGATTGCACCCGCCATGCAAGTGATGTGAACTTTTGAAAGTATTCAGCACTGCATTTAGCAATGCATAGATGAATTAGCAGCCAGCTATAGGGTGAGTAAACGCAAGCTAAGAGCGTTAGCCACTGCTCAATACATACTTGAGGAGAAAGTTTATGACATCTGCCTTTGCCAAGCCTCCGGCGAAATGTGTATCTGCTGCGTTTAAAGATCAGGTAAAGCTGCAAGATGCTGTCCAGCGCTTGCTGAATCGGGGTGTCCCCAAAGAGCGTATTTCAATTGTGGGACGTAATTTTCAATCCGAAGCTCGAATCACTGGATTCCTAACCAAAAAAGACGTGATTCTGGATGGATTAGCCAGTGGAGCCTTCTACGGTTCGCTGTTTGGTTCTGTCTTGAGTTTGCTCACAGGTGTAGGGGTGTTGTTCATTCCTTTTCTAGGGGCAGTGGTGGCGGCTGGGCCACTTGCTGCTGCACTGCTGGGTGCAACGAGTGGCGCGTTGTATGGAGCCTTGGGAGCGGGCTTGGGGTCTGCTTTAATGTCGCTAGGGATGCCCCAAGATAAAGCTGCAATTTATCAAACGCGGGTGCAAGCGGGCGAATTTTTGCTCGTTGTAGAGGTTCCTGATGAAAAGTCTGGTGAGACTTTTTTGCTCTTGCAAAGTGCGGGAGGCGAAGAAGTGGCCATCACGGAGATGCAAATTCCACAGGAATCGGACGGAGAAATGACAGGAAGTGATCAAATTTCGCCAGAAATACGGGCAGATTTGTCAACGGAAGCTCAGCAGACTTTTTTAGAAACCTATAATCAAACGCTTAGCGAGTCCTCCGAGAAAAGTAACGCCTTGATGAAAGCTTGGGAGCGGATTAAACAGTTGTTTGAGCGGGATGATAAGGGCATTTTTTCAAAGCGCAAAGCCGACAATGATCAGAAGGACTCAGGAACGAGCTAGGGATTAAGCGAGATGAGGACGAGACACCATTACCTAATTTAAGTTGCAGAGAAAGTTAGGTTGATTTTGTTACCTGCATCCCCTCATCGTATCCCCTTCATCAGAGGTGCCAATGGCTACAGCCGATTTCAAGGACTACTACGAAATTCTCGGAGTTAGCAAAGCTGCTACTCCAGAGGAGATCAAAAAGGCCTACCGAAAACTAGCGCGTAAGTATCATCCTGACTTAAATCCAGACGATCCAGAGGCAGAGGCTCGCTTTAAGGAAATTAATGAAGCTCATGAGGTGCTGTCTGATTCAGAGAAGCGCCAAAAATATGACCAGTTTGGACAGTACTGGAAGCAGGCGATGGCAGGTGCGCCGCCGCCGGGTGGGTCAGGTTTTGAAGAAACGGACTTTGGTCAATACGGCAGCTTTGATGATTTTATTGACGAATTGCTAGGTCGGTTTGGGCGAAGCGGTGGAACTGGGCGGCGGGTTTATACTTACCGCACCACAACGGGGCCTGAGGGATTTCGAGAGTATGTCGAATTTGGGGACGATCCCTTTAGCCGCTTTACTGAGATGCCTGCTCAGGATACCGAAGCGGCGATCGCCCTCACTTTGTCGGAAGCGTTTCACGGCACGCAAAAGCGCTTACAAATTGGAGATGAGACGGTTACAGTGCGAATTCCGCCGGGTGCCAAGTCTGGCAGTCGCATTCGGATTAAAGGGAAGGGGCAAATTAGTCCCTTTAGTCAACAGCGGGGGGACTTGTACCTAACCATTGAGCTGCTGCCTCATGCTTTCTACAAGTTTGACGGCAATAACCTGGTCTGTGAAGTTCCGATTCGTCCAGATGAAGCAGTGTTGGGCGCTCAAGTCGAGGTGCCTACTCCGGATGGCTCGGTAATGATGACCATTCCTTCTGGTGTAGACTCAGGTCAAACACTCAGGCTACGGGGCAAAGGGTGGCGCGACCCGAAAGGCAATCGAACAGATTTGCTGGTTCGCTTGAAAGTAGTTTCTCCTAAGGATCTCAGCCCTCAGGAAAAAGAATGCTATGAAAAGCTGCGACAGGTGAGCCACTTTAATCCTCGAAACGCAATTGCGGAGGTGCGCCTATGACCCATAGTTTTGGTCTATCTCGTCTGGTTTGGTCGGAAACGGGCGATCGCCTATATAGCTTCGAGCAGGCTGCATACTTTACACAAACTTCGGTTCCACTCATTGAGAAGTGCGTGGCGCTAGGAATTATCGAGCCTGAAGGCACTATGTTACACCGACAAGACTTGGTGAGAATTGTAAGAGTCTTGCGACTGCGCCGTGATTTAGGACTGAATCTAGTGGGTGCAGCAATGGTGTTAGATATGGCAACTGAAATTGCTCAACTTAAGGCGCAACTGCGTGCCCTGCGTCAATAAGTTGAGTATCTGTTCGTTGAACAAACAAGCTTGAGCCATAACCAAGCAGCCCTAAAGCATTACTAAATATGATTTATCTTCCTGTCACCTTTACTCTATTCTTGCTCTTCTTATTGCTGTTTCCGTTCATTTGGTTTGCGATCGCCCTCGATGTTGTAGAGCTAGCAGTAGCAAAGTTAGGCTTCTCTCCTAACGTTGCATTCCTCCTATTCATTTCTATGTTAGTGGGTAGCACGATCAATATCCCTCTATATGAACGAGTCACGACCGCGCCCGTTATTCCAGGTTTTTCTGATCTCTGGACAGCACGATTTTGGGGTATCCCACTCAGAAGAATTGAGCAAAAGACAATCGTTGCACTCAATGTTGGAGGTGGCTTGATTCCATCTCTATTGGCGATTTATGAGTTCACACGATCTGATCCATTGCTGATCCTGCTGGTTACGGCAATTGTGACAATTGTCAGCTACTTTTCGGCTCAGATCGTTCCTGGAATTGGCATCCAAATGAATGCTCTGGTTGCTCCGTTGACTGCTTCTCTGGTTGCAACGTTAGTTTCTCCAGCACCTCAGCCCATTGCGTTTGCAGGAGGGGTTTTAGGAACGTTAATTGGTGCTGACTTGCTACATCTGCGAGAGATAGAAAAGATGACACCAGGAGTCTTGAGTATCGGTGGAGCAGGCGTATTTGATGGGATTGCTTTATGTGGGTTATTTGCCCTGCTGCTTACCTGAAAGCCCTACCTGAATGCTCTAGATTGCCCTATCTAGAATTTGATATTGATAGATAGTGATCCTCCCAGGATTGATTCCTCTAAATCGATTGTCAGCTTGATGAGATTTTGGAGGTTCTAGCCATGTTCAACATTATTCGTCGTAGCCAGATTGTTGGCTTGGTTGCAATGGATGGTAGTACCGCAACCCGTCTGGGCGGTGTTGAAGAAGTTTGGGTAGACAGTCAGGGGCGTGTAGTCTATTTTGCTAGCAGTGCAGGCTACACGCCGTTGGAGCAAATTTCTCTAATCGGGCCGGATGCAGTCCTAACTTATTCTGACTATGCTGTTGAGCCATCTGTGAGTTTGCGCCGCTTATGCGGAATGCGCGTGCGAACTCCGTCTAGATCAGACATATTGGGTTGGATAGAGGATTTCTTGTTTGACTGGGAAACCGGGGATATTGCGGCCTATGTCTTGGGTGGAGAGATTGCTGCTCCCTTTGGTGGCCGAGCGGTTCTATTTCCAGAGGATGTGGAGGTCATTGATGCTGATTATGTCCTTATTAAGGAGGATGCAAAAAGTCGCTTACAGGGAGAATCGGAAGGGCTACAGGGATTTTTGAGCGAAAAGTCTCAGCAGGTGAAAAACTTGGTGAAACACATGAGCGATCGCCTAAAATCTTTGGTTTCTCCTGACGATCACCCCGATGTAGTACGGGTTAAAATCCGAAAAGTCTGTGATGAGTTTGCTGGATCAAAGCGACACGATAAGAACGCTCTGCAAGAGGCAGTTGATTTCCTGCAAGACAAATGGGAAGACCTACAAAAGAGCCTGTATCGGGCTAGTGATCGAACCAAGCAAGCGATTGATTCTGCTTGGAAGCGGTTGATGGAAAAATCTGGTGAATAGTACGCAGCCTGATTAGGCTCCATATATTTGCGCTCGCAATGAAATTGCCCAAGCCTTTGCAAACCCTTGGCTGACAATCGGTTGCAAATCTAGGGCTGAGATTAAGAATCGATGCCCTTAGCGGCTTAGCAGAATTCAATTGTTAATCCCGTAAGTTCTTGCTTTCGACGTTCTTGCTTTTGAATCAACCAAAAGGAATGCCCAGTCCTCACTAAAAGGACTGGGCATCCGGGTATTTTCAGAGGGCACTGAGCAGGACGCTACTAGTCAATCGCCTTCTTCACTTCATCCTTGACGTCTTCGGTGGTGTGGCGAGCCTTGGCTTCGGCCTGCTTAGCGCGACCTTCCACCTTGTCCTTGGGATCGCCCGTCACTTCACCGACGGCTTCCTGCACTTTACCCTCGATGTTTTTCGCAGTTGCCTTCACGCGATCTTCGATACTCATAGTTTTCGTACCTCGTTGTGCGATTTAACGTCTTGACTCTGCATCTGACCGCGAATCACAGTGCTGCTTAGCAGGCAATTCACTGGGCGAATCAGTGCATGAATCAATCGAACACTTTCACAATAGGCGCTTCTCCCAAAGCTTCCATCCCTCACAGGGCGGGAGTCTTGAGGCATAGAGGTCTGCCTTGCGTTCTAGTCCGGTAGAGAGAAGCGAAAGTGAGGGGGTAGGGGAGGAGCAGGAAAACCGAAAACCGAAAACAGAGCCTCTTCGTTCTTCCCTCTTCGTTCTTCATTCTTCGTTCTTCCCTCTTCCCCCTCCCAAATCGCCTCTCGCGATACAGTTCAGTTTTGTTACAGAAGTACATAATGGTTACAATTGGTTTAATTGACGTAACCACTGAACGCAATCCCTGCAAATCGCCCCCCATGACTCAAGCTTCTACTCCATCGAGAGCATCTGTGTCGCCGCTGCTGCTGATTGCGCCGTTTTTCCTGTGGGGAACGGCGATGGTGGCGATGAAGGGCGTGATTCCGCAAACCACGCCGCTATTCATGGCGGGGGTTCGGGTGCTACCGGCGGGGCTGCTGATTTTGCTGGCGGCGGCAGGGATGGGGCGATCGCAGCCGAAGGGATGGAAAGCCTGGGGCTGGATTGCGCTGTTTGGGCTGGTGGATGCGGCGCTGTTTCAGGGGTTTTTGGCGGAAGGACTGGTGCGGACGGGCGCAGGGCTGGGGTCGGTGATGATCGACTCGCAGCCGCTGGCAGTGGCGCTGATGGCGCGGTTCCTTTTTGGCGAGCGGGTGGGTGGGTTTGGCTGGCTGGGGCTGCTGTTTGGGGTGGTGGGCATCAGCCTACTGGGGCTGCCGGAGGGTGTGATCCAGTCGGCGCTGCATGGCAACTTTTCGCCAAATCTGGGCGCAAGCCTGCTGAACGACCTGTTTCAAAACGGGCAATGGCTGATGCTGATGGCGGCGCTGTCGATGGCGGTAGGCACGGTGATGATGGGCTATGTGTCGCGCTATGCCGACCCGGTGGCGGCGACGGGCTGGCACATGGTGCTGGGTGGCCTTCCGCTGTTTGCGCTGTCGGCGCTGGGAGAAACGAATCAGTGGCAGCAGCTTGGCTGGACGGACTGGATGGCGATGAGCTATTCCACGATTTTTGGCAGTGCGATCGCCTACGGACTGTTCTTCTATTTCGCAGCCAGCGGCAACCTGACCAGCCTCAGTTCCCTGACGTTCCTCACGCCTGTTTTTGCGCTGCTATTCGGCAACTTGTTCCTGTCTGAAGTGCTGAATCCGGTGCAGTGGGTCGGTGTAGGGCTGACGCTGGTGAGTATTTACCTGATCAATCAGCGTGAGGTGCTGGCGGCGAAGTTTCAGCCCGCGGTGGTGGAAAAGGCTGCTACGTCGTTGGCGGCAGAACTGGAGGCCGAGATTGAGGCTGAGATTGAAGCGGTGAATGAAAAGATTGCGGCTCATCGGCGATCGCGCTTGGAAGGAGCCAGAGATTAGCAGGGCGACCCCAGTGCTGTTGCTGTTTCTCCTTCAAGCCTGTTGACGCTGGCGGGAATTGTTAAGTACGGTGAAGAGGTTCAAGACGCTAAGCCTCTGGAGCCGTTCAACCCATGAAACTTTCGCCCAGGCTGAAAAAGCTGCTGGTGGCGCTGCTTTCGCTGGCGATCGCCTATGCCGTCATGGCGTTTGCCTTCAAGCTCATCGGGCTAGAAAATGCCCACCTCTGGGTCGAACGCGCCGGCCCCTGGGCCCCGCTCCTGTTCACGGTCGTCTGTGCGGCGAGCTTGATTGCTGCCCCGCTCAGCGGCAGTTCCATCTTTATTGCGGGCGGGGCGCTGTTTGGCAAAGAAACTGCCTTTGTGCTGAGCTTCATCGCGTCGCTGATCGGGTGCAGCATAAATTATTGGATTTCCCGTCGCTACGGTCGCCGGGTTGCAGTGCGATTGGTGGGCAAGGATGAGATTGAGGAACTGGATGCGTTTGTGGCTCGCCTAAAGGGGCATCACAGCGTCCTCTATATGGCACTGATTATGCTGCTGGGTCAGGATGTCGTGAGCTACGCCATTGGCCTCACCAAGATCGACTACTTCCACTTTTTCCTGGCGCTGGTTCCTGCTGCGGCTGTGCTGGTTGGCTTTTATATCTACGTCGGCACGAGCCTTCTAGAAGCCCTGATTGCGTAGCGGCAATTTGGTTTTGGATTTTGGATTG